>NZ_JBHYXD010000001.1:0-12581 GCF_042751995.1 Streptomyces sp. NPDC059371
ACCCGCTACCGGAACTCGATCCCCCTCCCCCCACCCCGCCGAACGAAGTTGGAGTCGTATCGTGCATCTCGATCACCTTCACCACGGACCGTCCGCCGTCAGCGCCGACGCCCGGCGGCCCGACGGAAGGCGCCGTGCCCTGCGTATCGGGCTCGGCGGCCCCGTCGGCTCCGGGAAGACCGCGACCGTCGCCGCGCTCTGCCGGGCGCTGCGCGACGAGTTGTCCCTCGCCGTCGTCACCAACGACATCTACACCAGCGAGGACGCCGAATTCCTGCTGCGGGAGGCCGTGCTGCCGCCCGAGCGCATCACCGCCGTCGAGACCGGCGCCTGCCCGCACACCGCGATCCGGGACGACATCTCCGCCAACCTCGAAGCGGTCGAGGATCTGGAGGACGAGATCGGCCCGCTGGATCTGATCCTCGTGGAGTCCGGCGGCGACAACCTCACCGCGACCTTCTCCAGGGGGCTCGTCGACGCCCAGATCTTCGTGATCGACGTCGCCGGCGGGGACGACATCCCCCGCAAGGGCGGGCCCGGAGTCACGACGGCCGACCTGCTCGTCGTGAACAAGACCGACCTGGCGCCATACGTGGGCTCCGACCTCGGGCGGATGGCGACCGACGCCAAGGCCCAGCGGGACGGACTTCCCGTGGTCTTCCAGTCGTTGCGCACCGAGGCCGGTGTCGCGGCGGTCGCCGACTGGGTGCGGGAGCGGCTCGCGGCGTGGACCGCGTGACGACGGCGGGAGTCCGCGCCACCGCGCGGATCGAGGCCAGGGACGACGGCCGGGGCGGGACCTCGCTGCCCGTGCTGGACGGAGAGGGACCGCTCGCCCTGCGCCGGGTGCGAAGCGGTGGGCCGGAGGCGCGCGTGATGCTGGTCGGGGCTATGAGCGGACCGCTCGGCGGCGATCGTCTCGCCGTCGAGACCCGGGTCGGTCCGGGCGCGCGCCTGCGGGTCGGCTCGGCCGCCGCCACCATCGCCCTGCCCGGACAGGCCAAGGGGGAGGCCCGCTACGACATGCGCCTCGACGTCGCCGACGGAGGCGAATTGTGGTGGCTGCCCGAGCAGTTGATCTCCGCGGGAGGCAGCGAACTGTCCGTCTCCTCGCGCATCGAGTTCCGGAGCGGTGCCCGCCTGGTCTTCCGGGAGGAACAGGTACTCGGGCGCGTGGGCGAGGAACCCGGGCGGCTGACCAGCCGTCTGACCGTGCGATGCGACGGACGGGCGCTGCTCGACCAGGAGTTGGCGTGCGGTCCCGGTGCGCCCGGCGGCTGGGACGGGCCCGCCGTCCTCGCCGGACATCGGGCTCTCGGCCAACTCGTGATCGTGAGACCGGAGTTCGAGAGAGACCTGCCGACGGCACGGCCGCTCGGGGAGTACGCCGCGCTCACCCCGCTCGCCGGACCCGCCGTGCTCGTGACGGCACTCGCGCGCGACGCGCTGCTGCTGAGACGGGTGCTGGACGAAGCACTGAGTGAACTGACGTAATGTCAACTATGTTTGCCCATAGACATATTCACATCCGGCTGACCGCTCACCGGAACATGCCGTACCGGCTATCGGATTGGTAAAGAACACCGGTCGCGTCTGTTCCCAGGGACCTCACAGCCGAAAGGATCCCCGTACCAATCGCAAAGATGTACGGGGAGGTCACACTTGAGGTCCAAGAGACCGACGAAACGAGTGACGGCACTGGGTTCGGCCGGTGTGCTCGTCACGGCGACCCTCATAGCCGGAGCCGTCGCGGCGCCGTCGGCCACCGCCGACTCGCGGCACGGGCAGGGCTCCGGGCAGAGCCGCGAGCAGCGCGGCGCGGCCGTCGCCGCCGAGCGGGCCGCCAAGGCCGGGATCGACTGGCAGGACTGCCCGGCCGACTGGGGCTTCGAGAAGCCGATCCAGTGCGGCTGGGTGAGCGTGCCGCTGGACTACGCACACCCCCATGGCAAGCAGCTCAAGCTGGCCGTGGACCGCATCGGGAACACCGGCACCAAGGAGGAGCGCCAGGGCGCGCTCGTCTACAACCCGGGCGGCCCCGGCGGTTCCGGCATGCGCTTCCCGCGCCGTGTCACCACCAAGGCCCCGCTGTGGGTGAACACCGCCAAGGCGTACGACTTCGTGGGCTTCGACCCGCGCGGAGTCGGCCACTCGGCGCCCATCTCCTGCATCGACCCGCAGGAGTTCGTCAAGGCGCCCAAGGCGGACCCGGTCCCGGATTCCGAGGCCGACAAGCGGGCGCAGCGCAAGCTGGCCGCGGAGTACGCCGACGGCTGCGCCGAGCGCAGCGGCAAGGCCGTGCTGGCGCAGATGACCACGCCCAACACGGCACGCGACCTCGACGTCATCCGGGCCGCGCTCGGCGAGAAGAAGCTCAACTACCTGGGCGTCTCCTACGGCACCTACCTCGGAGCCGTCTACGGCACGCTCTTCCCCGGGCACGTGCGCCGCATGATCGTCGACAGCGTCGTCAACCCGTCGCGCGAGAACATCTGGTACCAGGCCAACCTGGAGCAGGACATCGCCTTCGAGGGCCGCTGGAAGGACTGGGAGGACTGGGTCGCCAAGAACGACGCCACCTTCCACCTCGGTGACACCCGCGCCAAGGTGCAGGACCAGTGGCTGAAGCTGCGTGCCACCGCGAAGAAGGCCCCGCTGGGTGGCGTCGTCGGCCCCGCCGAGCTGATCTCCTTCTTCCAGAGCGCCCCGTACTACGACTCCTCGTGGGTGCCGACCGCCTCGGTGTTCAGCAAGTACGTCGCCGGTGACACCCAGGCGCTCGTCGACGCCGCGTCCCCCGACCTCACGGACACGGCGGGCAACATCTCCTCGGAGAACGGCAACGCCGTGTACACGGCCGTCGAGTGCACCGACGCGCAGTGGCCCACCAGTTGGAAGAAGTGGGACCGGGACAACACGCGGCTCCACGCGCAGTATCCGTTCATGACCTGGGCCAACGCGTGGATGAACCTGCCGTGCGCCACCTGGCCGGTCAAGCAGCAGTCCCCGGTGAACGTGAAGACCGGCAAGGGTCTGCCGGCCGTCCTCATCGTGCAGTCCACCAATGACGCCGCCACGCCGTACGTCGGCGCCGTCGAACTGCACAAGCGGTTCAAGGGCTCCCGCCTGATCACCGAGCAGGGTGCGGGCTCGCACGGTGTGACCGGACTGGTCAACCCGTGCATCAACGGGCGGGTGGACTCCTACCTGCTCACCGGCAAGACGGACGCCTCCGACGTGACGTGCACGCCGCACGCCACGCCGCAGCCGTAGTCCCGACAGCACGAGGGGGCGGCCGGAATCCCGGCCGCCCCCTCCGTCGTGCGTGGCGTGCGCGTCTGCTTCGGACGCGTCAACTCAACGGCATCCGGGGGAACCTGCGTCCCGCCTCGGCCTTCTCCGCCGCTTGCTCCGCCTTGGCGACGGCCGCGTACTGGTCGACGTACTCCTGCTCGGAGAGGGTCAGGATGGCGTACATGATCTCGTCGGTGATGGCCCGCAGCACGGCCTTCTCGCCCTCCATCCCGTCGTAGCGCGAGAAGTCGAGAGGCTTGCCGAAGCGGATCACCACGGGGTGGATCCGCGGGAGCTTCCGGCCCGGCGGCTGGGCCTCGAAGGTGCCGATCATCGCGCACGGGATGACCGGGGCCTGAGCCCGCAGGGCCATCACGGCGACGCCGACCTTGCCCTTGTAGAGGCGGCCGTCGTGCGAGCGGGTGCCCTCGGGGTAGATCCCGAGCAGCTCGTCCTTGTTCAGTACGCCGAGCCCCTCGCGGATCGCCGCCTGGCCCGCCTCCTTGCCGGAGCGGTCCACCGGGATCTGCCCGATGCTGCGGAAGAACGCCGCGGTCAGCCGCCCCTTGATACCGGGCCCGGTGAAGTACTCGGCCTTCGCCAGGAAGGTGATCCTGCGCTTCAGGATCGCCGGCATCAGGAAGTGGTCCGCGAAGGACAGGTGATTGCCGGCGACGATGGCACGGCCCGACGACGGAACGTGCTCAAGGCCCTCGATCCGAGGCCGGAAGGTCACTCTCAGCAGCGGACCCAAAAGCACATATTTGAGCACGTGATAAAACACTGGGGCACTCCTCGTTTTCCCCGGGGAGCGATCAGTGTAGGCGCGGCCGTCGCCGGGCGTAACCATCGAGGTGTCACTCTCTGTGGCCTCTTGGCCGGTATCAGACCCCTTGCGTCAGCACTTTCTCAAGAGACCCGAGAGCCGACAGGAGTTCCTCCGCCGTGATGGTGAGCGGCGGCGCCAGCCGGATGGTCGAGCCGTGGGTGTCCTTGACCAGAATCCCCTCGTGCATCAGGCCCTGGCTGATCTCCCGGCCCGTGCCGATGGACGGGTCGATGTCGACACCGGCCCACAGTCCCCGTGAGCGGAAGCCCTCGACGCCCCGGCCCACCAGGGCCGTCAGCCCGTCCCGCAGCAGGACGCCCAGTTCGGACGCCCGTCGCTGGTACTCACCGGTCTCCAGGAGGCCGACGACCGCCGAGCCGACCGCCGCGGCCAGCGGATTGCCGCCGAACGTCGAGCCGTGCTCACCAGGACGCAGCACGCTCAGCACGTCACGGCGGCCGACGACCGCGGAGACGGGCACGATGCCGCCGCCGAGCGCCTTGCCGAGCAGCAGCAGGTCGGGGACGACCGACTCGTGGTCCACCGCCAGGGTGGTGCCGGTGCGGCCGAGGCCGGACTGGATCTCGTCCGCGACGAACAGACAGCCGGTGCGGCGGGTGAGCTCGCGGACGCCGGCGAGATAGCCGTCGTCCGGGATGATCACGCCCGCCTCGCCCTGGATGGGTTCGAGCAGCACCGCGGCCGTCGTCTCGTCGATCGCCGCTTCGAGGGCGGCCAGGTCGTTGTACGGCACGATCCGGAAGCCGGGCGTGAAGGGGCCGAAGCCGGAGCGGGCCGTCTCGTCGGTGGAGAAACTGACGATCGTCGTCGTACGGCCGTGGAAGTTGTCGGCCGCGACCACGATGGTGGCCGCACCGGGCTCGACGCCCTTCACCTCGTACGCCCATTTACGGGCCACCTTGACGGCGCTCTCCACCGCCTCGGCGCCCGTGTTCATCGGCAGGACCATGTCCAGGCCCGTCAACGCGGCCAGGGACTCCGCGAATCCGGCGAGCTGGTCGTTGTGGAAGGCCCGTGAGGTCAGGGTGAGTCGGTCGAGCTGGCGGTGCGCCGCCTCGATCAGCACCGGGTTGCGGTGGCCGAAGTTGAGCGCCGAGTAACCCGCCAGCATGTCGAGATAGCGGCGACCCTCGACGTCCTCGACCCAGGTGCCCTCGGCGTGCGCGACGACCACGGGCAGCGGGTGGTAGTTGTGCGCCAGGACGGGGCCCTCGGCCCGGATCAGTTCCTCGGAGCTGCGTGCACCGGCGTCGGCGGGCGTGGTCGCACGGGCGGGAGCGGTCATGAACGGATCTCCTGTGTGCAGCACTTGATGCCGCCGCCGGCCTTGTGGAACTCGGACAGGTCGACGGGGACGGGGACGTACCCATGGCGGACGAGTTGCCCGGCGAGGGCCTCGGCACGCGGCGCTATGAAGACGTGACGGCCGTCCGAGACGGAGTTCAGGCCGAAGGCGAGGGCGTCCTCATGGGTGGCGAGCACCGCGTCCGGGAACAGCCGGCCCAGCACCTCGCGGCTGCCCGGCGAGAACGCCTCCGGGTAGTACGCGATGTTGTCCTCGTCGAGGACGAAGAGCGCGGTGTCCAGGTGGTAGAAGCGCGGGTCCACCAGGCGCAGGCTGATCACCGGGACGCCGAAGAACTCCTGGACCTCGCGATGGGCCTCGGGCGTGGTGCGAAATCCCGTACCGGCGAGGATGTGGCGGCGCGTCGGGACGAGATCGCCCTCGCCCTCGCACACCGACTCCGGGCGGTAGACGTCGAAACCGGCCGTCTTGAACCAGGTCTCGTACGCGGTGGACTCGGGGCGGCGCTCCGGTGCGTGGAAGGACGAGCCGAAGACACGGCCCTCCAGGACGAGCGCGCAGTTCGCGGCGAAGACCATGTCGGGAAGGCCGGGGACCGGCTCGACGGAGTCGACGGTGTGGCCGTGGGCGCGATAGGCGCTGATCAGCGCCTGCCATTGATCGCGCGCGAGATCGACGTCCACGGGGGTGTCGGGACGCATCCAGGGGTTGATCGCGTACTGCACGGCGAAGTGTCTGGGTTCGCAGACGAGAAAGCGCCGGGGACGCGGCACACGGCTTTCGGACACAGAGAGGTTCCTCCGCTTCCTGCGGTGTCATCTGGTGGGATGTCTCAACGGTAAGAAGCGGGGGACACGGGCGACAAGCGACGAGAGCTGCGCGTATACGCAGTACTGCTGCGTGATCGGAGGGCTCAGCGCACGTTTCCTGCGTCATCCGGGGCGGCGTGGGTCGCCCCGGCCTCCGGGGCCTCGGGCAGCAGATGCGACAGCACCATGTAGCTGATCGTCTTCCGGATGAACGGCTCCACCCGGATGCGCTCCAGGACCTCCTCGAAGTGCTCCACATCGACGGCCCGTACGTGCAGCAGCGCGTCCGCGCCCCCGGTCACCGTCATCGCCGCGGTGATCTCCGGATGGTTGCGCACCACCTCCGCGAGGCGCCTGGGGGGCGCCGCGCCCTCGCAGTACACCTCCACGTACGCCTCCGTGCGCCAGCCGAGCGCCGCGGGCTTCACCGTGGCCGTGAAGCCGGTGATCACGCCCGTCTCGCGCAGCCGGTCGACCCGGCGCTTGACCGCCGTCGCGGACAGTCCGATCGCCGCGCCGATCTCCGCGAAACTCGTCCGGGCATTGGCCATCAGGGCTGTGATGATCTTGCGGTCGAGCTCGTCGAACATCGCGGGCTTGCTGCTCATGGCTGCACTGTATCCAGCGGCGGACGCCGGCCGGCCGGGGGCGACGGCCGTGTCCGGCGCATGTCCAGCCGTGCGATTGGCTCCTACACTCCACTCTCATGCTGCGCGCGCTCGCCGTCGACGACGAACAACCCTCCCTCGAAGAGCTGCTGTATCTGCTCAACGCCGACCCCCGGGTCTCCAGCGCCGAGGGGGCGAGCGACGCGACCGAGGCGCTGCGCCGGATCAACCGGGCCCTGCAGTCGGGCCCCGGCGGACCCGAGGCCATCGACGTCGTCTTCCTCGACATCCACATGCCAGGCCTGGACGGGCTCGACCTGGCCCGGCTGCTCGGCGGGTTCGCGCAGCCGCCGCTCGTCGTGTTCGTCACCGCCCACGAGGGATTCGCCGTGCAGGCCTTCGAACTCAAGGCCGTCGACTACGTCCTGAAGCCCGTACGCCGCGAACGGCTCGCCGAGGCCGTCCGCAGGGCCGCCCAACCCCGCGACACCGCACCCCTCATCCCCGTCCACGAGCCCGACCCCGACCACATATCCGTCGAACTCGGCGGAGTCACACGCTTCGTGGCCGTCGAGGACATCACCCACGTGGAGGCCCACGGCGACTACGCCCGGCTGCACACCGCGCAGGGCAGCCATCTGGTGCGCATCCCGCTTTCCACCCTCGAGGAACGCTGGCGCTCCCGCGGCTTCGTCCGCATCCACCGGCGCCACCTGGTCGCCCTGCGCCACATCGGCGAACTCCGCCTGGACGCGGGCACGGTGAGCGTCCTCGTCGACTCCGTCGAACTCCAGGTCAGTCGCCGGCACACCCGCCAACTGCGCGATCTGCTGCTGCGCCGGACCACGAGCTGAGGAGCACCCGCGTGCCGCAGGACCCCACCGAACGCCGCGTGGTCGTCACCGGAGTGCCCCGGCACACCCGCCGGACCTCCCCCTACTACCGGCCGAGGACCGAGATCGACGAACAGACCACGCTCGGGCACACCTATGTGCGCTCCCTGATGCGCAGTCAACTGCGGGCGGCCTGCCTCACGTTCGCCGTGCTGGTCCTGCTCGTCGGACCACTGCCGCTGGTCTTCGCCGCGATGCCGGACGGAGCCACCGTGGAATGGGCCGTCCTCGGCTTCTGCCTGTACCCGCCGCTGGTGCTGCTGGCCCGCTGGTACGTACGGCGGGCGGAACGCAACGAGAGGGACCTCGTGCGCCTGGTCGAGGACCGCTGAACCGTGAACGAGAACTACTCCGTCCCCGCCGTCGCCCTCGTCGTCCTCGCGACCGTCCTGGTCGGCGCGTTCGGGCTGCGCATCTCCCGGACCACCTCCGACTTCTACGTCGCCTCGCGCACCGTCGGCCCCCGGCTCAACGCGGCCGCGATCAGCGGCGAATACCTCTCCGCCGCCTCCTTCCTCGGCATCGCCGGCCTGGTGCTCGTCCAGGGCCCCGACATGCTCTGGTACCCGGTCGGCTACACCGCCGGCTATCTCGTGCTGCTCCTCTTCGTCGCGGCACCCCTGCGCCGCTCCGGCGCCTACACCCTGCCCGACTTCGCGGAGGCCCGGCTCGGCTCCCAGGCCGTCCGGCGGCTCGCCGGGGCGTTCGTCGTCGGCGTCGGCTGGCTCTATCTGCTGCCCCAACTCCAGGGCGCGGGGCTGACGCTGGCCGTGGTGACCGACGCGCCCGACTGGTTCGGCGGGGTGCTGGTCGCCGTCGTCGTGGTGGCCACGGTCGCCGCGGGCGGCATGCGCAGCATCACCTTCGTCCAGGCCTTCCAGTACTGGCTCAAGCTCTCCGCCCTGCTCGTCCCCGCGCTCTTCCTGATCCTCGCCTGGCACTCCCACGGCGCCCCGCGCGACGCCTTCGAGGAACCGCCGGCCTTCCGCGAACAGCGCCTCGTCCAGATCGATTCCACGCTCGACCTGAAGCTGTCCCGGCCGCTCACCGTCACCGCGACGGGCACCGTCGACGGCCGGCGCTACGAGGGCACGCGCGTCCGGCTCCCGCGGGGCACCCACCGCGTCGACGGCGGCACCCGGCTGGCCTTCGACCGGGGAACCCGGGTCCCGGCGGCCGAACGCGGCAGCGCCGAGGCCCTGTCCACCCCGCCGGCCGCCGGCCGTGAGGAACGCCCGCTCTACGCCACGTACGGACTGATCCTCGCCACCTTCCTCGGCACGATGGGCCTTCCTCACGTCGTCGTCCGCTTCTACACCAGCCCGCACGGTGTCGCCGCCCGCCGCACCACCGTCGCCGTCCTCGGCCTCATCGGCGCCTTCTATCTCCTGCCGCCCGTCTACGGCGCGCTGGGCCGGCTGTACGCCCCCGAACTCAGCCTCACCGGCGACGCGGACGCCGCCGTCCTCCTGCTGCCCGACCGGATGATCGGCGGAGTCGGCGCGGACCTGCTCGGAGCGCTCGTCGCGGGCGGCGCCTTCGCCGCGTTCCTCTCGACGGCGTCCGGGCTCACCATGGCGGTCGCGGGCGTGCTCACCCAGGACGTCCTGCCCTCGCGCGGCGTACGGCACTTCCGGCTCGGCACCGTCCTGGCGATGGCCGTACCGCTCGCCGCGAGCGTGCTGGTGGGCGGGCTGCCCGTCGCCGACGCGGTGGGGCTCGCGTTCGCCGTGTCCGCGTCCTCCTTCTGCCCGCTGCTGGTCCTCGGCATCTGGTGGCGGCGGCTCACCCCGCCCGGGGCGGCGGCCGGGATGGTCGTCGGCGGCGGCGCGGCACTCGTCGCCGTCGGCGCGACCATGGCCGGCTACCCGGGGACGGCGGGCTCGCTGCGGGCTCTGCTCGCCTGGCCGGCGCTCTGGTCGGTGCCGCTCGGCTTCGTGACCATGGTGCTGGTGTCGCTGGCCACCGCCGCCCGTGTACCGCCCGGCACGGCGGCGATCCTCGCCCGCTTCCACCTCCCGGAGGAACTCACGGACGACCAGGTCCGCGCGGCGGTCGGCGCCCCTGCGGGCACGACCGCGGGCACGACCCCGGGCACGAAGGAGACCGGCGGGGTGGTGAGCGGGTGAGCGGGTTCGTCGCCGGGCTGTGCGTGGCCGTGCTCCCCCTGCTGGCGGCCGGGTTCTGGCTCGGCAGGCGTACCGCGCGGCCCGAGAGCCTCGGAGGACTCGGCACCCCGGTCGAGCACGCCACCTTCCAGACCCTGCACACCGCCTCGCTCGCCGCGCCCCCGCTCCGCGCCGGACTCACCGAGGAGACGGCCCGCCGGTCCGCCCGGCGGCTGCGCACCCTGCTCGGCACGGACGCCCTGTGCCTCACCGACCAGGAGACGGTCCTCGCCTGGGACGGCGTCGGCGCCCACCACCGCACCGAGATCATGGAACGACTCGGCGCCCCACTGGAGACCGGCCGGGGCGAGGCCTTCCGGCTGACCTGCGACGAGCCCGACTGTCCGCTGCGCTGGGCCGTCGTGGCCCCGCTCACCGTCGACGAACGGGTGCACGGAGCGCTCGTCGCCTGCGCGCCCCGCGAGTCCGCTGTCCTGGTGCGCGCCGCCGGCGAGGTCGCGCGCTGGGTCTCCGTCCAACTGGAACTGGCCGACCTCGACCGGTCCCGGACACGGCTGATCGAGGCGGAGATCAAGGCGCTCCGCGCGCAGATATCCCCGCACTTCATCTTCAACTCGCTCGCCGTGATCGCCTCGTTCGTCCGCACCGATCCGGAGCGCGCCCGGGAGCTCCTTCTGGAGTTCGCCGACTTCACCCGCTACTCGTTCCGCCGGCACGGCGACTTCACCACCCTTGCCGACGAGCTGCACGCCATCGACCACTACCTGGCGCTCGTCCGGGCCCGCTTCGGCGACCGGCTGTCCGTCACCCTGCAGATCGCGCCCGAGGTACTGCCGGTCGCGCTGCCCTTCCTCTGCCTCCAGCCCCTGGTGGAGAACGCCGTCAAACACGGTCTGGAGGGCAAGACCGACAAGAGCCACATCAGCATCACCGCGCAGGACGCAGGTGCGGAGGCGCTGGTGGTCATCGAGGACAACGGCATCGGCATGGACCCCGAACGGCTGCGCCGCATCCTCTCCGGGGAGGTCGGCCCCTCCGGGGGGATCGGACTCTCCAACGTCGACGAACGGCTGCGCCAGGTGTACGGCGACGATCACGGCCTGGTCATCGAGACGGCGGTGGGGGCGGGAATGAAGATCACCGCCCGGCTCCCGAAGTACCAGCCGGGCGTCCATTCGGCGACCCGCCGTCCGCGGCAGTGAGGCTCCGGGCAGCCGGGGCCCGCCGCCCGCGCCAGTGAGGGTTTCCGGCGGCCGGGGCCCATGGGTGCGGCGGGCTCGCGGTCAGGTGCTGCGGGAGACCACCATCCCCAGCGTGATCAGGCCGAGCACGACCCAGCCGAACCACAGCCAGCCGTTGCTGCCCAGCGCCACCGTGTAGGCCGTCACCACGACGAGCCCGCCCACGGTGAGCACCCCCATCGTCTTCGTCGAACCGGGCATCGCAGCACCCTCCTCGAGGCGGGTCCGCGACGCGGGCCGTGGCCATTGGGGCCATTTTCACCCGGAGGGGGGCGCTTCGCCAGGGCCGTGCGCGCTCCCGGGCCCCGGGCGCGGACCGTGACTCAGCGACTGCGTGCGTTCAGCGAGGCCAGATAGGCGTTGTAGGCCTCCAGCTCCTTGTCGCCGTCCCGGTCCGCGGCGCGGTCCAGGCGCCGGGACTGCCGCTGCTCGGAGTTGTACCACTGGAAGAGCAGCGCGAGCAGGACGAGGACGGAGGGGATCTCGCTGAACGCCCAGGCGATCCCGCCGGCGGCGGTCTGGTCGGCGAGCGCGTCGATGCCGAGCGAGGCCGGCGGGTTCTTGTACGACTCGACCATCGGGCCCGACGCCATCATCAACGAGATGCCGAAGAACGCGTGGAACGGCATCCCCGCGAACAGCTCCAGCATCCGCATGAGGTAGCCCGGCCGGTGCGGACCGGGGTCCACACCCATGATCGGCCAGAAGAAGAACAGGCCGACGAGGAGGAAGTGGCACATCATCACGATGTGGCCCGCGGTGGAGCCCATCAGGAAGTCGAAGAGAGGGGAGAAGTACAGCCCGTACAGGCTCGCGATGAACATCGGGATGGTGAACGCGGGGTGCGTGACGATCTTCATGTACCGGCTGTGCAGGAACATCAGCAGCAGTTCGCGCGGCCCCTTGGAGCCGCGCTTCGCCGCCACCGGCAGCGCGCGCAGCGCCAGTGTGATCGGCGCCCCGAGCAGGAGCAGGATCGGGGACAGCATGCTGATCACCATGTGCTGGACCATGTGCACGCTGAACATGACCATGCCGTAGTCGTTCAGCCGGGTGCACATGACGAGCATCACCGTCAGCACGCCGGTCACGAAGGCGGCCGTACGGCCCCACGACCAGGCGTCGCCGCGCCGGGCCAGCCGGACGACACCCCAGCCGTACAGTCCGAGCCCGAGCAGGCACGCGACGAGGAAGAACGGGTCCGGGGACCACACGAGCCCCCGCCCCAGCGTGAACGGCGGCAGATCCATGGTCATGCCGTGCCCGCTGTGATCCATCCGCCGGCTCCTGTTTCTGGGGACACCTCCCGGCCCTTTTAAGGCACTGAAGGAGGTTGTGTGCTGTCTGTCCGCACCAGAGTAGAACCCCCCCCCCGCGCCCGAGCGGCCCGGGGGGGGGGCGCCGCCGGGGGGCGCCCGCGACCCAGGGCTGGCGCGGGGGAGAGGCCGCCC
>NZ_JBHYXD010000001.1:12591-48833 GCF_042751995.1 Streptomyces sp. NPDC059371
CTTTTTTCTGGAAACCCCCCCCCTCGATTTATTCAATGTGTGTTTGTTTGTTGGTTTTTTGTCCCACCATATTAAGACCCCCCCCCCGCCCCATGCGCGCGGGGGGGGGGCGGTTCCGACGGCGTACGGCTCAGAGCACGCACTCCGCCTCGGCGTAGCGCTCGTCCGGAACCGTCTTGAGGGTCTCGACGGCCTCCGCGAGCGACACCATCACGATGTCGGTGCCGCGCAGCGCGGTCATCATCCCGAACTCGCCCCGGTGCACGGCCTCCACGGCGTGCCAGCCGAACCGGGTCGCGAGCACGCGGTCGTACGCGGTCGGGGTTCCGCCGCGCTGCACGTGCCCGAGGATGACCGGCCGGGCCTCCTTGCCGAGCCGCTCCTCCAGCTCGATGGAGAGCTGCCGGGCGATGCCCGCGAAGCGCTCGTGCCCGTAGATGTCCTTGCCGCCCTCGTCGTAGCGCATCGAGCCCTCGCGGGGCTTCGCGCCCTCGGCGGCGACCACGATGGCGAACCGCTTGCCCGCCTCGAACCGCTCGCCGACCCGCGCGGCCAGCTCCTCGATGTCGAAGGGGCGCTCCGGTACGACGATGGCGTGGGCGCCCGCGGCCATGCCGGAGTGCAGCGCGATCCAGCCGGTGTGGCGGCCCATGACCTCCACGATCAGGACGCGCTGGTGGGACTCGGCGGTGGTCTTGAGGCGGTCGAGGGCCTCGGTCGCGACACCGACGGCCGTGTCGAAACCGAAGGTGACGTCCGTGACCGCGATGTCGTTGTCGATGGTCTTCGGCACGCCGACGATCGGCAGGCCGCCGTCCGACAGCAGACGGGCCGCCTTCAGCGTGCCCTCGCCGCCGATCGGGATGATCGCGTCGAGCCCGAGGTCCGCGACGTGGCCCTTGGCCCGCTCCACGCCGTCACGCAGATGCGCGGGCTGGACCCGGGAGGAGCCGAGCATGGTGCCGCCGCGAGCGAGGATGCCGCTCACCGCGTCGAGGTCGAGCTTGAGGTAGTCGCACTCCAGAAGACCCTTCCAGCCGTCCCGGAAGCCGATGACCTCGTCGCCGTGGTCGACGACGGCACGGTGTACGACCGACCGGATGACGGCGTTCAGGCCGGGGCAGTCGCCGCCGGACGTGAGGACACCAATGCGCATAGCCCGAAATACCTTCTCAACGTGGTCCGGGGACCGGACCACGTTGTCCGGCGAGGATCGGCGCCAGCCTACCGGCGGGAGGGGGCCGCGCCGTACTGTGCGTCCGCCTGCTGGACGCACCCGCTCACCTGTGCGGATGCCGTTTCAGACGGGCTCCGGGCGGGGCCCGACGGCTCCCTCACGCCAAGCAGAAACGATTCTTCTTCGCGTTTCCCGAGACGTCGGAAACGGTTCTTCCCGGTAAACGCGAAGAGGAACCGTTCCTCCTTGAGAAACGGTTCCTCTGACCCGCAGGGGCGGGCCGGCCCTACGCGGGCTGCTGGGCGGACGCGATGCGCTCGGAGCGCAGCGCCTCGTACCAGCGGTCGTCGGTCGGCGGCAGCGCGTTGACGTCGAGGGCCAGCTTCAGCAGCAGGTCCGCGATCTGCGGGTTGCGGGCGAGGACGGGCCCGTGCATGTACGTACCGAACACGGTGTCGTTGTACGCGCCCTCGGTGCCGTCACCCGTGCCGTTGCCCTTGCCGAGCCGCACGTTCGCGAACGGGCGGGCGGTGGGTCCGAGGTGGGTGACGCCCTGGTGGTTCTCGAAGCCGGTGAGCTGGGGCAGACCGAGCCGCGGGTCGATGTCCGCGAGGACGTCGCCGACGCACCGCTCGCCCTCACCGCGCACCGAGACCACGTCGAGCAGACCGAGGCCCGGCTCGCGCTGGCCGAGGTCGTTGATGAACTCGTGCCCGAGGATCTGGTAGCCGGCGCAGACGGAGAACACGATCGCGCCGTTGCCGACCGCGCGCTCCAGACCGCCGTCGCGGCGCAGCCGCTCCGCGGCCAGCCGCTGCGGCCTGTCCTCGCCGCCGCCGATGAGGTAGATGTCACCGGAGGTCGGGACCGGCTGGTCGCTGCGCACGTCGACACGGGCCACGTCGAGGCCACGCTGACGCGCCCGGCGCTCCACGACGAGGGCGTTGCCCTGGTCGCCGTAGGTGCTCAGCAGGTCCGGGTAGATCCACACCAGGCGCAGGCTGTTGTCAGTCATTCTCTTCGTCCTCCGTGGCTCAGTTGCCGACACGACGCCTCAAGTCCTGGAATGCGGTGTAGTTCGCGATGACCTCGATCCGTCCGGGCGGTGCCATCTGCACCGCCTGGTCGAGGGTGTCGCAGACCTGGAACTGCTGGTTGGCGACTTCGAGGCGGACGGCGAGGTCGAGCTTGCGGTCGCCGAGGACGAAGATCGGGTGTCCGGTCAGGCGGGTGTAGTCGACGTCCCACAGCCAGGAGGTGTCGGTGCCGTCGGCGCCGCGCGCGTTCACCGACAGGATGACCGGGGTCGGCGGCGGGTCGATCAGGGAGAAGGTCTCCAGCCAGCCCGCGGGGTTCTTGGCGAGCAGCAGACGCAGATCGCGCTCCATGAACTGGACCACGTCATAGCGTCCGGCCACCGCCTGCACCTGGTACATGCGCTCCAGGGCGACCTGCGGCGGAACCCCGAAGACGGCGGCCACGGCGGCCGACGAGGCGGCGTTCGCCTTGTTGGCGCGGCCGGGGAGCTGGAGGTGGATCGGCCACGCGGAACCGTGCGGGTCGAGAACGTGGTCACCGGACAGGGCCCAGGTCGGCGTCGGACGGCGGAAGCCGCAGTCGCCGCAGAACCAGTCGTCGCCGGGGCGCTGCATCACACCGCCGCACGACGGGCAGGACCAGGCGTCCTCCTTCCACATCTGGCCGGCCGCCACCCACATGACGTTCGGCGAGGAGGACGCGGCCCAGACGACCAGCGGGTCGTCCGCGTTGGCGACGACGACGGCCTTGGAACCGGCCAGCCCCTCGCGCCAGTGCTCGGCCATCATCCGGGTCTCGGCGGCACGGTCGAGCTGGTCGCGCGAGAGGTTCAGCAGCGCGATGCACTTCGGGTCGGTGTCACGGGCGACACCGGCGAGGTACTTCTCGTCGACCTCGATGACCGCGAACTTGGCGTCCGAGCCGCCGGCCAGCGCCGAGGTGATGCCCGCGGGCATGTTGGCGCCGAGCGCGTTGGACACGACCGGACCCGCGGCGCGCAGCGCCTCCGCGATCAGCCGGGTCGTCGTGGTCTTGCCGTTGGTCGCCGACACCAGGATCACGTCCAGGTGCGTGGCGAGCCTCGCCAGCAGGTCGGGGTCGAGCTTGAGCGCCACCCGGCCGCCGATCACCGATCCGCTGCCGCGTCCGGCGGCTCGCGAGACGGCTGCCGCCGCCTTGCCCGCCGTCACGGCCAGCTTGGCCCGCGGCGACAGCGGGTCCGAGTTGCCTGACATCGTTTCTCGATCCTCCTTGCGTACGCGCCGCGCCCCTGCCCCCGGCACATGTGGGGGTCAGCCTATCGAGATCCGCTCACGGGCCCGAATCGCGGCACCACCTCGGCGCCGGCGCGACATGCGCGCGCCTACCAGGACCGTACCCTTGCCGCCATGCGACACGGTTCGATCCCCGGCACGCGCGGGCGCGTCCGGCCCCTCATCCTGCTAGGTGACCCCGTCCTGCGTACAGCCTGCGAGGACGTCACGGATTTCGGCCCTCAACTCGCGGAGCTCGTCGAGGACATGTTCGCGACGATGTACGCCGCCGAGGGAGTCGGTCTCGCCGCGAACCAGATCGGCGTCGGTCTGCGGGTGTTCGTGTACGACTGCCCGGACGACGACGATGTCCGCCATGTCGGTCATGTGGTGAACCCTCGTCTCGTCGAGGCGGACGGGGTGGTCCTGCGCGGACCGGAGGGCTGTCTCTCGCTGCCGGGTCTGGAGGCCGGGACCGAGCGGTACGACCACGCGGTCGTCGAGGGCCGTACGGTCACCGGCGAGCCGGTCACCGTGCACGGCACCGGCTGGTTCGCCCGCTGTCTCCAGCACGAGTGCGACCACCTCGAAGGCGGGGTGTACGCGGACCGGGTCACCGGGTGGCGCCGTCGGCGCCTGCTGCGCAAGGTGGCGCGGGCCTCCTGGAGCGGCTGAGGGCCGGCCGGGCCGCCGGCCGCCTCCGGCGGTCGGTGCCCCCTCTCCTGACGGGATGTCGGGGTGAGCCCCGGTCAGAAGCCCGGGCCGCCGACCCGGTCGCCGGCCGCCGCGAGACGGCCCCACAGCAGGTCGGCCAGGCTGCGCACCAACTCGGCACGTGTGCACGGCCGTTCGCCGAGCCACCAGTCCCCGGCCGCGTGCATCATGCCGACGATGCCGTGGCCCCACACCCGTGCCAGTTGCTGGCTGCCCGGTCCGAGGTCCACCCGCTCCTCGATGACCTCGGCCAGTTCCTCGCCCATGCGGCGCAGCACCGGCGCGGAGTTTCTGCCCACGTCGAAGCCGGCGTCGCCGGGCTGCCCGCCCTCCGCCGGATGCATCAGGAAGCGGTAGACCTGCGGTCGCGCCTCGATGGCGGCCAAGTAGGTGTCGAGCGTCGCCTCCACGCGCTCACGCCGTTCGGCCGGGGCGTCCAGTGCCGCCCGCAGCGCTTCGAGGAGCGCGTCCGTGTGCCGCTTGGCGAGAGCGGCGTAGAGGCCGCCCTTGTCGCCGAAGTGGCGGTACAGGATGGGCTTCGTGATGCCGGCCTCGGCCGCGATGGCGTTCATGGAGGCCCCGGGGCCGTCGCGGAGCACCACTCTGTCGGCGGCTTCCAGCAGCTCGCGCCGGCGGCGGTCGGCGGACCTCTGCTGATCGGTCCGCTGTGTGGTGTCCATGTGCTCTCCCCACCCGTGGTGATTCGGTGACGCCTGCGCAAACTAACACTGATCGTCGTATGGGTATCGAACGGGATGCCGAGCCGGGCTCGGGAGTTGACTTTTCCTACTAGCCAGTAACACACTCCAGTTACCGCAAGTAACAGTTTAGTGCAGCGCTGGAGGGGACATGGCCGAGTTCACCATGGAGCTCAACGACGAACAGAAGGAGGTCCGGGACTGGCTGCACGGCTTCGCCGCCGATGTGATCCGCCCCGCGGCCGCCGAATGGGACGAGCGCGAAGAGACTCCCTGGCCGGTCATCCAGGAAGCCGCGAAGGTCGGCATCTATTCCCTGGACTTCTACGCCCAGCAGTACTTCGACGCCACCGGGCTCGGCATACCCATGGCGATGGAGGAGCTGTTCTGGGGCGACGCGGGCATCGCGCTGTCCATCGTCGGCACCGGCCTCGCCGCCGTGGGCGTCCTCGCCAACGGCACCGAGGAGCAGATCGGCACCTGGATCCCTCAGATGTACGGCGACGCCAACGATGTCAAGGTCGCCGCCTTCTGCTCCTCCGAGCCCGACGCCGGGTCCGACGTCGCCTCGATGCGCACGCGCGCCGTCTACGACGAGGCCAAGGACGAGTGGGTCCTGAACGGCACGAAGACCTGGGCGACCAACGGCGGTATCGCCAACGTCCACGTCGTCGTCGCGGTCGTCGACGCGGAACTCGGCTCCAAGGGCCACGCCTCCTTCATCGTGCCGCCGAACACGCCCGGCCTGTCCCAGGGCCAGAAGTTCAAGAAGCACGGCATCCGCGCCTCGCACACCGCCGAGGTCGTCCTGGAGAACGTCCGGATCCCCGGATCCTGCCTGCTCGGCGGCAAGGAGAAGCTCGACGAGCGCCTCGCCCGTGCCCGCGAGCGCGCCAGGGCGGGCGGCGGCGAGCGGGTGAAGAACGCCGCGATGGCCACCTTCGAGGCCTCCCGCCCGGCCGTCGGCGCCATGGCGGTGGGCACCGCGCGGGCCGCGTACGAGGTGGCCCTCGACTACGCGAAGACGCGCGAGCAGTTCGGCCGTCCGATCATCGACAACCAGGGCGTCGCGTTCCAGCTCGCCGACATGCGCACCTCCATCGACGCGGCGCGGCTCCTCGTCTGGCGGGCGTCCTGGATGGCGGTCAACGGCAAGCAGTTCACCGCGGCCGAGGGCTCGATGTCGAAGCTGTTCGCCAGCGAGACGGCCAAGAAGGTCACGGGTCAGGCGATCCAGATCCTGGGCGGCAACGGCTACACGCGTGAATACCCGGTGGAGCGGATGCACCGCGACGCGGCCATCTACACGATCTTCGAAGGCACCAGCGAGATCCAGCGCCTCGTGATCGCCCGCACCCTGTCCGGGATGCCGATCCGCTGACACCACCGCACGGCCCGGGGCCGTTCCGATGACGGGACGCCGGTGATCACCGGCGTCCCGGGCGTCCGCGGGGTTTTCGACGGCGGGCGCGGCCGCCGCTGCTCGCACAGCGGCCGTCACCCCACCGGACCTGGCACGTCGCGTCGCAGCGCCATGAACCGGGGCTGACCGTGCACTCTGGTCGCGGGGGCTCGGAGTCAGCCGGACCGAAGGAGCGCGCGATGACGCGGACGGCCAGGGAACTGCTGGAGGGCGTCACCGGGAAACTCGCCCCCGACCCCCATGCCAACCGGCTGCTCCCGCTGATCGCCCGGGGTGCCGCCCAGCTCGACACGCTCGCCGCGCTGGCCCTGGAGCAGCGCCATGTGGTCGCGGCCGATCACCGCGCGTTCGTTCATCTGGCCGAACGCTCGGCGGCCGGTACGCGGACGTCGGCGGCCGACCCGGCGAGCGCCGCCTTCTTCGGGATGCTCGCCGAGGGCGAGACGGTGGCCGGGGACCGGCTCGGCGCGTTCGCCGCCGCGGTGGGAGCCGACGAGGCGCGGGCGGCGGAGTACGAACCGCTGGCCGACTGCCAGGCCTATCCCGCGTACGTCGCCTGGCTCGCCCTGAACGGGGAGCCGACCGACGTGGTCCTCGCGCTCGGCGCCAGCTTCGCCGCGTGGGGCGGCTACTGCGAGACCATCGCCGAGGCCCTGCGCCGTCACTACGGCTTCGACGACGAGGTCTGCGGTTTCTTCGACTTCTTCGCCGAACCGGCGCCCGAGCTGGAGAGCAAGGCCCTGGACGCCGTGCAGGCCGGTCTCGACGCCGAACGGATCTCCCTGGACGACGTCCTGCGCCACGGGCGGCTGCTCCAGGCCTACGAGGCGAAGTTCTGGCACGCCCTGTGGGAACAGGACCAGCGAGTCGCCTGAGGCGGCCGGGACGGCGTCCCTTGCCGGGACGCCGTCCGTGGCCCGGCTTCGCCGCCGTCGCCGGTGTTCAGCGTCCGTTCGGGCCGCTGCTGTGCGCGATGCAGGCCACGTCGATCCGGTCGGCCAGCTTGGCCAGTTCGATCGTGAGCGCGGCCACCGTGTCCTCGTCGAGGCCGTCCTGGCCGGCCTCCACCAGATGCAGCCACCGGCCGCCCACCGTGCGCAACAGCTTGCTGACGTCGGCGGCCGCCACCTGCAACGTGCCGCGGTCGTCGACGATCAGAGGGAGGGTCACTTCGCGGTTCACACGAGGGATCGTAGCTGCGGAACGCTCACGCTCCGTGCCATACGGTGGTGATGTTGCAGAACTCGCGGATTCCGTGCCCCGACAGTTCACGCCCGTAGCCGGACCGCTTCTCCCCGCCGAACGGGAACGCCGGGTGCGAGGCCGTCATCCCGTTGACGAACACCCCGCCCGCCTCGGAATCACGTACGAACCGCTCCACCTCGGCCGCGTCACGGGTCCACAGGCTCGAGCTCAGCCCGAACGGGGTGTCGTTGGCGAGGGCCACCGCCTCGTCCAGGTCGGCGGCCCGGTACAGCGTGGCGACCGGCCCGAACGTCTCCTCCTGGTGGACGCGCATGTCGGGCGTGATGTCGGTGAGCACGGTCGGCAGGTAGTACCAGCCGCCGCCGAAACCGTCGGGGCGTTCGCCGCCGCAGAGCACCGTCGCGCCGTTCTCGACCGCGTCGTCGACGAGCTCCTCCAGGTCGGCCCGGCCCTGCTCCGTGGACAGCGGACCGATCTCGGTGTCCTCCTCCAGCGGGTCGCCGACCGTGAGGGCCCGCATACCCGCAGTGAACCGCTCCGCGAAGGCGTCGAACACGTCGGCGTGCACGATGAAGCGCTTGGCGGCGATGCACGACTGTCCGTTGTTCTGCGCACGCGCCGTCACGGCGATCGTCGCGGCGCGCTCGACATCGGCGGACGGCATCACGACGTACGGGTCGCTGCCGCCCAGCTCCAGCACCGTCTTCTTCACCTCGTCACCGGCGACCGAGGCGACCGCCCGGCCGGCCGGTTCGCTGCCGGTGAGGGTGGCCGCCTTGACGCGCGGGTCGCGCAGGACGCCCTCGACCGCCCCCGAGCCGATCAGCAGCGTCTGGAAGCAGCCCTCGGGGAAGCCCGCGCGACGGAACAGGTCCTCCAGGTACAGGGCGGTCTGCGGCACGTTCGAGGCGTGCTTGAGCAGTCCCACGTTGCCCGCCATGAGCGCGGGCGCGGCGAAGCGGACCACCTGCCAGAGCGGGAAGTTCCACGGCATCACGGCGAGCACGGGGCCGAGCGGACGGTAGCGCGCGAGGACCCGGGAGGCCCCGGAGTCCGCGGCGTCGGCGGGGGCCGCGAGCTCGTCGGCCAGCAGATCCTCGGCGTGGTCGGCGTACCAGCGCATCGCCTTGGCGCACTTGGCGGCCTCCGCCCTGGCCTGCTTGACCGGCTTGCCCATCTCGGTGGTCATCACCCGGCCGATGTCCTGCAGGTCGTCGTCCAGGAGGGCGGCCGCGCGGTGCATGAGCCGCGCCCGCTCGGCGAACGGGGTGGTGCGATACGTACGGAACGTGGCCTCGGCGGCAGCGAGCCTGCGCTCGATCTCCTCGGCGCCGAGGGCGTCGTACGTCTTGAGCGTCTCGCCGTTCGCCGGGTTCACCGTCGCGATGGGCATGGCCGACCTCCTGAGAACTGGCTTTTCCCCGACCCTCCCGCGCGGTGCGGCACGGCGCAACGCGGGCGGGCCCCGAGGTGAGCCGACGCTCCTGGCCGAACGCCGGCTCTCAGTACGAGTGCTCAGCCAGCCGGTCGAGAAACACGGATTGCGCCGTCACGAGCAGAGTCCGGGCCCGTTCCGGGCTCATCCACTCCACCCGGTCGAGCTCGGGGAACTCCTGGCGCCGCCCCGACTTCGGGGGCCACTCCATCGTGAACGTGCCGGGGACCACGGTCTCCGGATCGAGATCCGCCTCGATCGCCCAGGCGGTGACCACCTTGCCGTTCGTCTGGGTGACCTCCCCGAGGGCGACCGCCTCGCCGTCGGGCGGAGGCAGCCCGAGCTCCTCCCGGAACTCGCGACGGGCGGCGTCCCAGGCCGTCTCGTCGGGCTCGTACTCACCCTTGGGAAGGGTCCAGGCCCCGGCGTCCCGCCGCGCGAAGAACGGGCCGCCCATATGGCCGACCAATACCTCCAGGCCGTGGTCGGTGTGCCGGAACAACAGCAGTCCCGCGCTCCTCTTCCCGTGCTGCCCTCCGCTCATCGCGTCACCTCCGGGTGGGCCGCCAGCAGGGTGTCCACGGTGTCGGCCTCGGCCGCCCGTTTGTCCTCGCGATAGCGCACGACCCGGGCGAAGCGCAGGGTGACACCGGCCGGGTAGCGGGTGGACCGCTGCAGTCCGTCGTACGCGATCTCGACGACGAGCTCGGGCCGTACGGTCACCACGTGGCCGTCGTCCGAGAGCGCCAGCTCCCGGAACCGTTCGGTCTGCCAGGCGAGCATCGCGTCGGTCATGCCCTTGAACGTCTTGCCGAGCATGACGAAGGAGCCGTCGGCGGTACGGGCCCCCAGGTGCAGGTTCGAGAGCTTGCCGGTGCGCCGCCCGTGACCCCATTCGGCCGCCAGGACGACCAGGTCGAGGGTGTGTACGGGTTTGACCTTGAGCCACGCGGCACCGCGCCGGCCCGCGCTGTACGGGGCGTCGAGGGCCTTCACCACGACGCCCTCGTGCCCCCGGGCCAGCGTGTCGGCGAGAAACGTCTCGGCCCGTTCGGTGTGGTCCGGCCCCGGCACGAGCGTCCGCCGCACCCGCATCGGCTCGGGAACCAGCCGGGCCAGTTCCGCGTGCCGCTCGGTGAACGGCAGATCCAGCAGGTCCCGCCCGTCGACGGACAGCGCGTCGAAGAAGACGGGGGAGACGGGCACGGTCTCCGCGGCCGCCGCCACGTCCACACGGGACCCCACCCGGGCGGCCGTCTCCTGGAACGACCGCGGCCGCCCCCGCTCGTCCAGCGCGATCACCTCGCCGTCCAGGATGAACCGCTCGCCCCGCAACTGCAGGGCGAAGGCGGTCAGTTCGGGAAGCCGGCCGGTGATGTCGTCGAGGGTGCGGGTGTAGACGCGGACGTCCTCGCCGTCCCGGTGGAGCTGCACCCGGATGCCGTCCAGCTTCTCCTCCACCACGCAGGCACCGAGCTTGCCGACCGCCTCGGGGACGGAGGAGGCGGAGTGCGCCAGCATGGGGAGCACCGGGCGGCCGACCGTGAGCCGGAACCCGTCCAGGGCCCCCGGACCGTCCGCCAGGAGGGCCCGCGCCACCGCCCGCAGCGAGCCCGCCAGCATCACCGCCCGCCGTACGTCCTCGGCGGGCGCGCCGGTGGCCTCCGCGAGGCCCTCGACCGCGAGCGCGTCCAGCGCGCCCTGACGGACCTCGCCGGTGAGCAGCCCGAACAGGAAACGCTGTTCCTCCTCCGTGGCCGCCGCCATCAACTCGCCCACCAGTCTGGTCCGTTCGGCCTGCGAACCGGTGCCGGAGACCTCGCCGAGCGCGGTGAGCCGGGCGTCCACCTCGCGCACGGTGAGGGTGGGTTCGGCGGCGGGGGAGACCGGTGTGCTCAGCACCTTCCAGCCGACGCCGATGCGGCCCTGCGGCAGCCGGCCCGCCAGATACGGGATCACGATCGGCGCGTCGTCCGCCTCGGCGTCCCGGAACAGCTCCGCGAGCAGAGCGGTCTTCCGGGACCGCGCCGAGGTGGCGGCGACCTCCTGGGACACATGGGCGAGCCGGCTCAGCAGCATGCAGCCATCGTGCAACGCGAGCGGCCGGTTCACACCCGTACGGGACGCGGAGTGTGCGCCCGGACGGAGTGTTTCGGCCCTGTCCCCGCTTCCCCCTCCGGGCGGCGGGCTCGCAGCCCTGTGCGGGTGCGCCGCCGGGTGGCGGGCTCTCGGACCGGTCCGGGTGTGCCGCCGGGCGACGGGTCTGAGGCCGGTTCGCGTGTCGGTTCGCGTGTGCTCCGGAGCCGGGGGTCTCAGCCCTGTCCGCGCGCGATCGCCGCGTCGAGGTCGGCGAAGAGGAGTTCTCCGTTGAGCGTGGCCGCCGCGCGGTATCCGCCGCTCGCCGCGTTCACCACCTGCTCCGCGAAACCGGCGGCGTTGCCGGCTGCCCAGACGCCGGGCACGCTCGTCAGCCCCGTCGGGTCGACGACCGGGTAGCTGCCGAACGGCGTCTCCCGCAGTTCCGCGCCCAGCCCCTCCAGCAGGCCGGTCCGCGGTACCGGGCGCGGTGCCACGAACAGCACCGAGCGGTCGTGCGTGGTCCCGTCCGCGAGCCTCACGCCGGTGAGCCGGTCGTCCGCGACCACCAGCTCCGCGACCTCGCCCGGCACCACGGCGACCCCCGCCGCGGCGAGCCGGCGCAGGTCCTCGTCGGAGAGCTCGTCCTCGGCCACCGTGTGCAGGAAGAGGGTGACGTCCTTCGACCACTGGCCGACCATCAGCGCCTGGTGCACGCTCATCGGCGACGTGGCCAGCACACCGAAGGCCTGGTCGCGGACCTCCCAGCCGTGGCAGTACGGGCAGTGCAGCACGTCGCGCCCGAAGCGCTCGGCGACGCCGGGCACCGACGGCATCTCGTCCGCCAGGCCCGTCGTGACGATCAGCCGGCGCGCGTGGATCGTGTCCCCGGACCCGACCGTGACGTCGAACTCCCCGGCGCCGTCCCGGACGACGTCCGTCACCCGGCCCCGGACGATCTCCACGCCGTACCCCTCGACCTCCCGTCGCCCCTCGGCGAGGAACTCGGCGGGCGGCATGCCGTCGCGGGTCAGATAGCCCTGCAGGTGCGCCGCGGGCGCGTTGCGCGGCTCGCCCTCGTCGACGACGAGCGTGCGGCGCCGCGCCCGGCCGAGGACCAGGGCCGCGGAGAGCCCCGCCGTGCCGCCGCCCACGACGATCACTTCGTACGCCCCGGACGATGTTCCTGCCGTCGCCTCGGCCATTGTCCCGGTCATTGCCTCGGTCGTTGCCTCGGTCATGGTGACCACCTCCATGGAGAAGGTCGCCCCGAACCCGCCGGATTGACAAATGGCTTTGCCGATTCTGCAATAGAGGGATGAGTGACGCGGCCCGTGCGGGCGAGAGTGACGGCGGCGGGCGCGGAGTGACCGGCGACGCGGCGACGGACGAGGTTCTCGCCGAGGTGGGTCCGCGGCTGCGCCGGATCAGGAAGGAGCGCGGGGCGACCCTCGCGGGGCTGTCCGAGGCCACCGGCATCTCGGTGAGCACGCTCTCGCGCCTGGAGTCCGGCCTGCGCAAGCCCAGCCTGGAGCTGCTGCTGCCCATCGCGCGGGCCCATCAGGTTGCCCTGGACGAACTGGTCGGCGCCCCGCAGGTCGGCGACCCCCGGGTGCGCGCCGAGCCGCTCGTGCGCCATGGCCGCACGTACTGGCCGCTGACCCGCCAGCCCGGCGGACTCCAGGCCTACAAGGTGCTCGAACCGAAGCGGACGGCGGAGCCCGATCCGCGCACCCACGAGGGCTACGAATGGCTGTACGTGCTCTCGGGGAGGCTGCGGGTGGTCCTCGGTGAGCACGACGTCGTGATGGAGGCGGGCGAGGCGGCGGAGTTCGACACCCGCGTGCCGCACTGGTTCGGCTCGACGGGGGAGGGGCCCGCGGAGTTCCTGAGCCTGTTCGGTCCGCAGGGTGAGCGCATGCACGTACGGGCGCGGCCCAAGGCCCGGTCCGAGGGGCAGTGACGGCGGACGGCGGGGCGGCAGGGGGAGGAGATGTCCCGGGCGGCGAGGTGGCGGGGGCGCGAGTGTCCTGGGCGGCGGGGCGGCGGGGCGGCGAGGCAGGGGCCGCGGGCGCCGGGCGCGGGGCTTGGTGAAGACGTGGGGCGTCCGCTGTTCCCAGGGCGGCAAGCGACCGCTTAGTATGCGAAGGACCCCGGTCAGCCGACACAGCCCCCTGGAGGCCCCGCATGCAGGCATGGCAAGTGCACCAGAACGGCGAGCCCGCAGAGGCGATGCGCCTCCTGGAGGTGGATCGGCCGACGCCCGGTGACGGCCAGGTCCTGCTCAAGGTGCGCGCAGCGAACATCAACTTCCCGGACGCGCTGATGTGCCGCGGGCATTACCAGGTCAGGCCGCCGCTGCCGTTCACGCCGGGCGTGGAGATCTGCGGCGAGACCGAGGACGGCCGCCGGGTGATCGCCAACCCCGCGCTGCCGCACGGCGGCTTCGCCGAGTACGCGGTCGCGGACGCCGCCGCCCTGCTGCCGGCGCCCGACGCCCTCGACGACGCGGAGGCCGCGGCCCTGCACATCGGCTACCAGACCGGCTGGTTCGGCCTGCACCGCCGGGCCCGCCTGGAGGCCGGCGAGACGCTGCTCGTCCACGCGGCCGCCGGAGGCGTCGGCAGCGCCGCCGTGCAGCTCGGAAAGGCGGCGGGCGCCCGGGTCATCGGTGTCGTGGGCGGCGCCGACAAGGCGGCCGTGGCGCGCGAACTGGGCTGCGACGTCGTCGTCGACCGGCGTTCCGAGGACGTGATCGGCGCCGTCAAGGAGGCGACCGGCGGACGCGGCGCGGACGTGATCTACGACCCGGTGGGCGGCGAGGCCTACACCCAGTCCACGAAGGTCGTCGCCTTCGAGGGCCGGATCGTGGTCGTCGGATTCGCGAGCGGCTCGATCCCGAGCCCCGCGCTGAACCACGCCCTCGTCAAGAACTACGGCGTCCTCGGCCTGCACTGGGGCCTGTACAACACCAAGAACCCGAAGCTCGTCCTGCACTGCCACGAGCAGCTCACCGAGCTGGCCGCACGGGGCGCGATCAAGCCGCTGGTGAGCGAGCGGGTGCCGCTGAGCGGTGCCGCCGCCGCCGTGCAGCGGGTCGCCGACGGAGTCACCACCGGGCGGATCGCCGTGGTGCCCACACTGGAGAACGGAGCCGCCGCATGACCGACGCAGCCGAACTGCGCCGCCGCACCCAGGAGTTGCTGGCCGCGTACCCGCCCGGGGAAACGGACCGGCTGGACTTCCTCAGGGCCCGCTTCGACGCCGGCCTCGCCTGGGTGCACTACCCCGAGGGCCTCGGCGGACTCGGCGCCCCGCGCCGCCTCCAGGCCGTCGTGGACGCCGAACTCGCGGCCGCGGGCGCGCCCGACAACGACCCCCGGCGGATCGGCATCGGCCTCGGCATGGCCGCCCCGACCATTCTCGGCTTCGGCACCGAGGAGCAGAAGCGCCGCTTCCTGCGCCCCCTGTGGGTCGGCGAGGAGGTGTGGTGCCAGCTCTTCAGCGAGCCCGGCGCGGGCTCGGACCTCGCCGCGCTCGGCACCCGTGCCGTCCGCACCGACGGTGACGCGCCGGAGGGCGGCGGGGACTGGGTGATCAACGGGCAGAAGGTGTGGACCTCCAGCGCCCACGTCGCCCGCTGGGCCATCCTCATCGCCCGCACCGACCCCGATCTGCCCAAGCACCGGGGCATCACCTACTTCATCTGTGACATGACCGACCCGGGCGTCGAGGTGCGGCCGCTGCGCCAGATCACCGGCGAGGCCGAGTTCAACGAGGTCTTCCTCACCGACGTCCGCATCCCCGACGCGCACCGCCTCGGCGAGGTCGGCGACGGCTGGCGGGTCGCGCAGACCACCCTGATGAACGAGCGTGTCTCCATCGGCGGCATGCGCATCCCGCGCGAGGGCGGCATGATCGGCCCGGTCGCGAAGACCTGGCGCGAGCGGCCCGAACTGCGCACCCACGACACGCACCAGCGGCTGCTGAGGCTGTGGGTCGAGTCCGAGGTCGCCCGGCTCTCCGGCGAACGGCTGCGCCAGCAGCTCGCCCAGGGCCAGCCCGGCCACGAGGGCTCCGGCATGAAGCTCGGCTTCGCCCGGCTCAACCAGGAGATCAGCGGCCTCGAAGTCGAACTCCTCGGCGAGGAAGGCCTGTTGTACGAGGACTGGACGATGCGCCGGCCCGAACTCGTC
Source organism: Streptomyces sp. NPDC059371 (assembly GCF_042751995.1). Taxonomy (NCBI): domain Bacteria; kingdom Bacillati; phylum Actinomycetota; class Actinomycetes; order Kitasatosporales; family Streptomycetaceae; genus Streptomyces; species Streptomyces sp. NPDC059371. Next base: position 27,808 of record NZ_JBHYXD010000001.1, read on the forward strand.
GACTTCACCGGCCGGGACGCCGGATACCGCTACCTGCGCTCCAAGGGCAACAGCATCGAGGGCGGGACCAGCGAGGTCCTGCTGAACATCGTCGCCGAACGCGTCCTCGGCCTGCCGTCCGAGCCGCGCACCGACAAGGACGTCGCATGGAAGGACCTCGCCCGATGAGCCAGGTGAGCACCGAGCCCGATCTGCTCTACACCGAGGAGGAAGAGGCGCTGCGCGCCGCCGTCCGCGACCTCCTCACCGACCGCTGCGCCGCGGCGGACGTCATCACCCGCAGCGAGTCGGGCACCCCGCACGACGCCGAGCTGTGGAAGGCGCTCTCGGAGGGCATGGGCCTCGCGGGCCTCCTCGTGCCCGAGGACCGGGGCGGCCAGGGTGCCACGCACCGTGAGGCCGCCGTGGTCCTGGAGGAACTGGGCCGCGCGGTCGCTCCCGTGCCCTATCTGACGAGCGCCGTGGTCGCGACCGAGGCCCTGCTGGCCTGCGAGGGGCCGGCCGCGGCCGAACTGCTTGCCGCGCTCGCCTCCGGCCGGACCGTGGGCGCCCTCGCCGTCGCACTGAACGTCGGACCGGGCGCCGCCCACCAGGTCGTACGGCTGGAGAACGGTTCCCTGCACGGGGAGCTGACGGGCATCGCCGACGCGGCCGCCGCCGACGTCCTGCTCGTTCCGGCCGAGGACGGCGGACTGTACGCCGTCGACGCGGACGCCGTCACGATCGTCCCGCAGGTCAGTCTCGACCAGACCCGGCCGCTCGCCCGGATCACCTTCGACTCCGCGCCCGCGCGGCAGCTCACCGCGGACGCGCCGGGTGCCGTACGGCGCGCGCTGCGGGCGGGAGCCGGACTGCTCGCCTCCGAGCAACTCGGGCTCGCCGAGCACTCGTTGACGGAGACGGTCCGCTACCTCAAGGAGCGCAAGCAGTTCAACCGGCCGGTCGGCGGATTCCAGGCGCTCAAGCACCGGCTCGCCCAGGTGTGGCTCGAGGTCGTCAACACCCGTGCCGCCGCCCGGAACGCGGCCGACGCGCTGGCCACCGCGAGCGCGGACGGTGACGTCGCCGTCGCCGTCGCCCAGGCGTACGCGGCGCCCGTCGCCGTGCACGCGGCGGAGGAGGCGCTCCAGCTCCACGGCGGCATCGGCATGACGTGGGAACACCCGGCGCACCTCTACCTCAAGCGCGCCAAGGCCGACTCCATCGCCTACGGCACGGCGGGCGCGCACCGCGAGGCCCTGGCCGAACTGGTCGACCTGCCGGCGCCGTGACCTCGTCCACCCGCAAGCGCTCTGACAGGGGCGTCCCACAAGTGCCCTGACACCGTCTCCGATTGAGGCGGCGCCCGGGGGGGGGGGCGGGGCTCCCACCCGCACCTCCCTACCTCCCCTCCCCCCCCCCGCCCCGCGGTGGGGGGCGCTCTGCTGGGGGGGCCCCCCCCGGTGGGGGGGCGGGCGCCGGGCAGCGGGAGGGAACACCCGATCGCGCCCCGCTCCGGTGAAGTGAACACGTCACGCCGGTCCGGCCAACTCCCCCCGGAGCACGGTTCTCCGGCCTCGGCGGGCCGCATACTCCCTGAGGTCCTGTACGGCATCCTCAAGGGAGGCAAGAGCATGGCCCACACCACCCGGCGCAGAGCCCTCACCACCTTCGGCGCCGCCCTCGCGGGCTCGTTCGCGCTGCCCGCGCCGCGAGCCCTGGCGGCCGGGACGAAGCCCCGGACCCAGCCCTTATGGCGAGCCCACGCGCACAACGACTACGAGCACCCCCGCCCCCTCCTCGACGCGCTCGACCACCGCTTCGGCAGTGTCGAGGCCGACATCTACCTCGTCGGCGACCAACTCCTCGTCGCCCACGACCCGGTGGACCTCGACCCCACCCGCACCCTCGAATCCCTCTACCTCGAACCGCTGGCCGCCCGCGTCAGGGCCAATCACGGCTCGGTGTACCGGGGCCACCACCGGCCGCTGCAACTGCTCGTCGACATCAAGACCGAGGGCTCCTCGACGTACCTCGAACTCGACCGTCATCTGCGCCGCCACCGGCACCTGTTCACGTCGTACGCGCACGGCAAGGTGCGCCCCGGCCCGGTCACGGCCGTGATCTCCGGGGACCGCGCCGCGCGCGTCCCGATGGAGGCGCAGCCCGAGCGGCTCGCCTTCTACGACGGCCGGCTCGCCGACCTCGGAGGTACCGCCCCCGCCTCCCTCATCCCGCTGATCAGCGACAACTGGACCCTCACCTTCGGCTGGCTGGGCGAAGGCCCGTTCCCCGACGCCGAACGCGAGAAGCTGCGGGGCATCATGGCCACCGCCCACGCGCGCCGGCAGAAGGTCCGGTTCTGGGCCACCCCGGACCTCGCGGGCCCGACACGCGAGGCGCTCTGGCGCGAACTGCTCGCCGCCGGCGTCGACTACTTCAACACCGATGACCTGGGCGGTCTCCAGGAGTTCCTGGACGCCCACGACCGACGGTAGAAGACCACCCGTTCGGGGGACACGTCAGCTGCCCGGCCGATCCCTCCGCTGCGCCACACTTGCGGCCGAACGCCGCGAAGCGGACGTGGCGGAGGAGGTTGACGATGGCCATTTCCATCTCGGTGGTGCTGCTGCTCCTGCTTCTGGCGGTGATCTTCCTGCGCAACGGAGGGCTGAAGATCTCGCACGCCCTGGTCTGCGCCCTGCTCGGGTTCCTGCTGGCCAGCACGAGCATGGCCCCGACCATCCACAGCGGTCTCACCGCCACGGCCGACATCGTGGGCAGCCTGACCCCGTGACCGAACCCGGTGACCGAACCCGGTGACCGAACCCGGTGACCTGACCCCTGACCTGACGCCGTGCCCGGCCTGCGTCTCAAGGGCCCTCGAACACCCCGATGCCGTTGGGGACGGGACGCTCGGCGCCGCCGCTCGGATGGTTGAGGACACTGACGGCGTCCGCCCCCGGCTGCCGGGCGACCATCGTGGTGGATCCACCGCCGTCCAGACTGAAGGCGTCCTCGGATCCCAGCCGCTCCATCGCCCGGGTGACCTCGGCGATGGTGAGCCCGGCGCGGAACTCCGGTGCGCCGTCCAGGGCGAGGAGCTGCATGCGGCGCCCGTGGTCGGAGAAGCCCACCGCGGTGCGCACGGCGGCGGTCCTGTCGTCCAGACCCGGCAGGGGCACCCCGTCGGTCATCATGGGATAGCCGCCGACCGCGAACCGGTAGGGCACCTTGGAGGACTTCGCGACCAGCCGGTGCCGTACCCCGACCGTCTCGCCCACGGACAGCCGCCGCAGCTTCTGGGCACCCGCCTCGCGGCCGACCAGCACGGTGGTGCCCCGGGAGATGGGGCCGCCGCCGGGAGTGTCGGCCGCGGACACGACCCGCCCGTGGCGGACCGTCACCTCGTAGGTGTCGGCACTGCACGGCGCGGCCCGGTTCGTGTCCGTACCGCAGGTCGCGCGGACCCGCGAGACGCTTCCCCAGTCGGCGGTGAACGCGCCGAGGGAGTCCACCGGGAGCGCGTACTGGTTGAACCCGCCGAGCGGCCAGGTGCCGTCGGGACCGCGGACCGATCCGTCGAGGACCACGTCGTCCAGCCGGGCCCGGCGGTCGACGCCCACACCGAACACGTCCTCGGTGTGCGTGCCGGGCGGCAGCGCCGGTCCGAACCGCTGGCCGTCGGGCACCGCGGCCTTGAGACCCCGGCCGCTCGCGATCGCCGGGCCCACCGTCGCGCCCGTCGCCTCGACACCCGGATGCTGGGTCTCCGTGATGTTGAAGAAGTCGCCGTTGACCCCGGCGACCGCGCCCCGGGAGTCGGCCAGTTGCGACACGGGAGCCCGCGACGCCACCGCGCCGGGGTAGAGGAGGTCGACCCGCACATGAGGATTGCGCAGATCGACGGTCAGCACATGCGCGTGGGCCACGCCCTTGGCCGCCGGGATGTCCAGCTCCGTGTACGCGACGCCGGGCGCGATACGGGTCGCGCCCTCCGCGGCGGCGGCCGGTGCCGCCCCCGTCAGGGCCGCACCGGCCAGCGCTCCGGTTGCCGTGAAGACCGTCAGTGCCGTTCTGAACCGTCTGCCAAGACGCGTCACGGTGCCCCCTGATGTCTCGTCAACTCTGCCAGGACTCAGGGGAATTGCACCAGAGACGGGGACCCGGCCCGGTGGCTAGACGCCGACGACGCGGGAACGGATCAGAAAACGCACTCCTTCGGGTGCTTCGAGGGAGAAGCCGCTGCCCCGGCCGGGCACGACGTCCACGATGAGCCGCGTATGGCTCCACCGTTCGTACTGGCTCTTCGAGATCCAGAAGGAGACCGGCTCCGCGACCCCCTCGATCTCCAGCTCGGCCAGCAGGACGTCGGAACCGCCGGTGCGGAACTCGCCCTCCGGGTAGCACATGGGGGCGCTGCCGTCGCAGCAGCCGCCGGACTGATGGAACATCAGCGGTCCGTGCAGGGTCCGCAGCCGCCGCAGCAGTTCGGCGGCCGCGGGCGTCAGTTCCACGCGCGGGACGACGTCCATCGGCTCTCCCCCTCGGGTCTCACGGCTGTCGCGCACCAGCCGACCAGACCGGACGTTGCGAGAGGGTTGCACACACACCCCGGGCACGGAAAAGGGCCGGTCCCCGGTGACACCCGCGTGATGCGGGTCCGTCACCGAGGACCGGCCTCGGAAGTGCTCGCGCCGGCCGACGGGGCGTCAGCCGTGCGCGTGGACGCGGCGGGTCAGCAGATGCGCGGAAGCTGCTCGCCGAGCGGCATGTCCACCACCCGGGTGCCGCCCAGACCGGTGGCCGCGACCACCATTCCGGGGTGGTCGGGGACGCAGTGGCCGATCGCCACGGACTCCTTGCCCAGCGGGTGCGCCCGCATCGCCGCGAGCACCGCGTCGGCGTGCTCGGCCGCCACGAAGGCCACCAGTTTGCCCTCGTTGGCCACGTACAGCGGGTCCAGACCGAGGAAGGCGCAGGCGTTGGCGACCGTCTCCGGGACGGGCAGGGACCGTTCGTCGAGCCTGATGCCGACCCGTGCCGCCGACGCGATCTCGTTCAGTGAGGTGGCCAGACCGCCGCGGGTCGGATCGCGCAGCACGTGCAGGTCGGGGCAGACGGCCAGCATGTCCGCGACCAGACCGGCCAGCGAGGCGGTGTCGCTCTGGATCTCGACGCCGAACTCCAGCCCCTCGCGCACGCTCATGATCGCCACCCCGTGCACGCCGATCGGCCCGCTGACCAGCACCACGTCACCGGGTGCCGCGCGCTGCGGACGGATGTCGACGCCCTCCGGGATCAGCCCGATCCCGGCGGTGTTGATGAAGATGCCGTCGCCGTGACCGGCGTCGACGACCTTGGTGTCACCGGTCGCCACCACCACTCCGGCCGTCCGCGCCGCCTCGCCCATCGCCTCGGCCACGCGTCCCACGACGGAGAGCTCGACGCCCTCCTCCAGGATGAACCCGCAGGAGAGGTAGGCCGGTACGGCCCCCGCCATGGCCAGGTCGTTGACCGTGCCGTTGACGGCGAGGTCGCCGATGCTGCCGCCGGGGAAGAACAGCGGCCGTACGACGAAGGAGTCGGTGGAGAACGCGAGCCGGGCGCCGCCCATCAGCAGATGGGCGGAGTCGCCCAGCTCGGCGAGCACATCGCTGCCGAAGGCGGGCGCGAACAGATGTTCCACCAGTTCGGCGGAGAGCGTGCCGCCCCCGCCGTGCCCCATCACGATCCTGTCGTGGTCGCGCAGCGGCGCCGGACAGGTCCAGGAGGAGAAGTCGACCGGGGCGTATGCCGAGTCAGCCAACGGAGCTCGCCTCCTTGTCCGGGGTCTCCAGCCGCCGGTAGAGGTAGTAGGCGGCACACGCGCCCTCGCTGGAGACCATGGTCGCGCCCAGCGGATTGCGCGGGGTGCACTCCTTGCCGAAGGCGGCGCACTCGTGCGGCTTGATGAGGCCCTGGAGCACCTCGCCGCTGCGGCAGACGGTCGACTCCTCGGTCTCGATGCCCGTCACCGAGAAGCGGTGCTCGGCGTCGAACTCGCGGTACTTGGGCGACAGCCGCCAGCCGCTCTGCGGAATCATCCCGATCCCGCGCCAGGCCCGGTCGGTCACCTCGAAGACGTCGGAGAGCATGGCACGGGCCGTGGGGCTTCCCTCGGGCTGCACCGCGCGTGGATAGGCGTTCTCCACGGTGTGCTCACCCGCCTCCAGCTGGAGCACCGCGCGGCGGATGCCCTCCAGGATGTCGAGCGGCTCGAAGCCCGTCACCACGATCGGCACCCGGTGCCGTTCGGCGAGTTCGGGATACTCGGCCATCCCCATCACCGTGCAGACGTGCCCGGCGGCGAGGAACGCCTGGACCCGGCAGTCGGGCGAGTTCATGATGGCGTCGATGGCCGGGGGCACCTTGACGTGCGAGACCAGCAGGCTGAAGTTGGGGATGCCCAGCTTCTTGGCCTGATAGACGGTCATCGCGTTGGGCGGTGCCGTGGTCTCGAAGCCGATGCCGAAGAACACGACCTGCCGGTCGGGGTTCTCCTGCGCGATCTTCAGCGCGTCCAGCGGCGAGTAGACGACGCGTACGTCCGCGCCCTCGCTCTTGACCTTGAACAGATCGCGTCCGCTGCCGGGAACGCGCAGCATGTCGCCGAAGGAGCAGAAGATCACGTCAGGCCGGGAGGCGATCTCCAGCGCCTTGTCGATGATCTCCAGCGGGGTCACGCAGACCGGGCAGCCCGGCCCGTGGATCAACTGGATCTCCTCGGGCAGGAGCTGGTCGATGCCGTGGCGGATGATCGAGTGCGTCTGGCCGCCGCAGACCTCCATGAGGGACCAGGGCCGGGTGGTGACGGCCCTGATGTCGTCGAAGAGCCGTTTGGCGAGGGCCGGGTCGCTGAACTCGTCCAGGTACTTCATGACCGTGCCTCCTTCTCGGCGCCCTCCAGGGGCGGTAGTCCGGTTCCGGCGGGGCGTTCGGCGCCGGCGTCCCGGGCGGCCTTGCCCCAGGCGTCGCCGAACTCCTCCTCCAGCACCCCGAGGTTCTCGAAGAGCTCCAGGGTCTGCTTCGCCGATTCCTCGTCCAGCCGCTGCAACGCGAATCCCACATGGACGATGGCGTAGTCACCGACCTTCATGTCCGGTACGTACTCCAGACACACGTCCTTGACGACACCGCCGAAGTCCACCTTGGCCATCCGCGTCGCGTCACGTTCCTCGATCTCCAGCACTCGGCCGGGTACGGCCAGACACATGACTTGCTCCTGCCTCGCTCGTGCGCTCCGCCGCGCCAGGCCGCGGACGCGGCCTAGTCCGTCGACCGGGCGGCGACGACGAGCTGACCGAGGGCCAGACCGCCGTCGTTGGGGGGAACTCTGTGGTGCCTCAGCACGGTGAAGCCGTCCCGTTCCAGGACGGCGCCGCAGGCCTCGGTGAGCAGGGCGTTGCAGAACACCCCGCCGCTGAGGGCCACGATGCCGATGCCGGTCCTTTTCCGTGCCACCGTGCACACCTCCAGGACCAGACCGGTCACGGCCCGATGGAACCGACGGGCCATCGGACCCGCCCCGGCGCCGGCTCCGGCATCCGCGACGGCGGCGGCCAGGACCGGCGCCGGATCGGCGATCAATGGCGCGTCGGGGTCCTGACGGACCGCTCTCAGCATGAACCGGTACGCGTCGTTCCGCTCGTCGTCGGCGAGCGGCCCCGCCAGGTCGCCCAGCGCCGCGTTCTCCAGCTCCATGGCGGCCTGCGCCTCGTACTCCACCCGGTGACAGACGCCCGCGAGCGAGGACACGGCGTCGAAGAGGCGTCCCATGCTGGACGTCGGAACGCAGTTGAAGCCTCGTTCAAGCTGCCGTTCGAGCAGCCGGCGCTCCTCCGGTGTAGCCGCCGCGACGCACGGCAGCTCGTCCCGCCAGGGCAGTCCCGCGGCCCTCAGATGCGACAGGGCCATCCGGTAGGGATTGCGTACGGCCGCGTCGCCGCCCGGCAGCGGGACATAGCCCAGATGGGCGAACCGCCGGTATCCGTCGTAGTCGGCGAGCAGCACCTCACCGCCCCACACCGCCCCGTCGTCGCCGTAACCGGTCCCGTCGAAGGCGACCCCGATCACCGGCGCCGAACCGTCGAGCCCGTGCTCGGCCATCGCCGAGGCGACATGGGCGTGGTGGTGCTGCACCTGGCGCAGCGTCAGTCCGCGGGCCTCGGCGGCGTGCCGCGCCCATTGGGTGGCGCGGTAGCCGGGATGCCGGTCGGCGACGAGCAGGCGCGGTGTGACGGCCGTGAGGTCGGTCAGATGGCCGGTGGCCCGCTCGAAGGCGTTCAGGGTGGCCAGGTCGTCCATGTCCCCGACGTGCGCGGACAGCCAGGCGTAGCGGCCGTCCCCGGCGCAGAACGTGTTCTTCAGGTCGCCGCCCACCGCCAGTGCCGGGACCACCGGCACCGGCAGCGCGATCGGGAGGGGGGCGTAGCCGCGCGAGCGCCGTACCGGGAGTTCGGCTCCCGCGCAGACCCGGACCACCGAGTCGTCACAGGGCACGTGAATGGGCCGGTCGTGCGCGAGCCAGGCGTCGGCGAGTCCCGCCAGCCGGGTCAGCGCCTCGGCGTCGTCGGTGACGATGGGTTCGCCCGACCGGTTCCCGCTGGTCATGACGAGGACGGCGGGACCCGGCGGATCACCGGGCAGACCGAGCAGCAGCCGGTGCACCGGCGTGTACGGGAGCATGAAGCCGAGGTCGGGGCTGCCGGGCGCGACGCCCGCCGCGATCTCGTCGCCCGCGCCCGCCCGCCGACGCAGCAGGACCACCGGCTTGCGCGGCCCGAGGAGCAACTCCCGCTCCTCGGGCCCGACATGGGCCAGCCGCCGGACGGTCTCCAGCGAGCCGGCGAGCACCGCGAAGGGCTTGCCGCCGCGGTTCTTGCGCTTGCGCAGGGTGCGTACGGCCGCGGGATCCCCCGCGTCGCACGCCAGGTGGTAGCCGCCGATGCCCTTGACCGCGACCACGGCACCCTCGGCCAGCAGCCGACGGGCCTCGGCGAGTGCCTCCCCGCCCCGCAGCTCGCCCGGATCGTCCGCTCCCGTGCGCAGCGTGAGCCGGGGACCGCAGACGGGGCAGGCGATCGGCTGGGCGTGGAAGCGCCGGTCGGACGGGTCCGCGTACTCACGGGCGCAGTCCGCGCACATCGGGAAGCCCGCCATCGTGGTGCTGTCCCGGTCGTACGGCAGCGCGGTCACGATCGTGAACCGCGGACCGCAGTGCGTACAGGTGATGAAGGGATGCCGGTAGCGCCGGTCGGCGGGGTCCGCGAGCTCGCGCAGACAGGCGTCGCAGGTCGCGGTGTCCGGGGAGACCAGGGTGCGGCCCGGCCCGCCGGAGGAGGGCCGGATGGTGAACACCGAGCCGTCGTTCTCCAGGGGCACGGCCCGGTGCTCGACCGACTCGACGACCGCGAGCGGCGGCGGTCGCGTCCCGACCCGCGCGCAGAACTCCGCGACGTCGGCGGCCGGGCCCTCCACCTCGGCCTCCACGCCCCGCGCGTTGTTGGTGACCCAGCCGCTCAGCCCCAGTTCCTCCGCGAGGGTGTACACGAAGGGCCGGAAACCCACCCCCTGGACCACGCCCGTGACCGTGATGTGCCGGCGCTCGTGCCCCGGGGCCCGCCTCACCGCGCCTGCCCGTCCACGGGTGCGTGCCCGCCGGAGCGTTCGTGACTGTGCTCGTGTTCGTGGCTGTGCTCGTGTTCCTGTTCGTGGCCGTGCTCGCGGCCGTTCCCGTTCTCGTGGCTGTGCAGGTACCGCTCGTGCTGCCGCGCCAGGACCGGTACGTGCGCCTCCTCGCCGGCCGCGCAGCGCAGGACGTGCGCGAGCAGGGCGTCGACCCCCTGGCCGGTGCGCGCCGAGGTCTCCAGGACCGGCACCCCGGGATTGACCTGCCGGACACCCCGCAGGAACGCCTCCCGGTCGAAGCCGACGGCGTCCGCGATGTCGGTCTTCGTGACCACGACCAGGTGCGCGAGCCCGAAGGCCGTCGGGTACTTGACCGGCTTGTCCTCGCCCTCGGTCACCGACGCGAGCGCGATGCGCAGGGTCTCCCCGAGGTCGTAGGAGGCGGGGCAGACGAGATTGCCGACGTTCTCCACGAACAGCAGCCGGGTGCCCTCCGGCAGCCAGCCCTCGAGCCGCCGCTGGAGCATGCCCGCCTCCAGATGGCACAGCCCGTCCGTGAGGATCTGCCGCACCGGCGCCCCGGAGCGGGCCAGCCGTGTCGCGTCGTTCTCGGTCGCCAGGTCGGCGGTGACGGCGGCCGCCGGGGTACCGCCCGCCACGGCGCGCGCGAGCAGCAGTTCGAGCAGGGCCGTCTTGCCGCTGCCGGGACTCGACAGCAGATTCACCGCCACCGTCCCGCGGTCACCCAGATAGCCCCGCAGGGCCAGCGCGTTCTCGTCGTTCTTGGCGAGCACGGCCTGATGCAGGTCAACGGTGCGGCACATGGCTCGCCTCCTCGTCGCGTACCGGCAGCCCGGACGGCGCGGGCCGAGGCCCGTCGTCCGCGCCCTTCCCGCCCGGGCCCGTCACGCCCTTACCGTCCGGAGCAGCGTCCGCGGGCCCGTTCGTGTCCGGTGGCCCGTCGGCCAGCGTCACCCGGACGATCTCCAGTTCCCGGCCGCCGAGCAGGAGCAGCGGCGCCCCGCACCCGGCGCACCACAGCACCGGAGGCATCCCGGTCGGCGCCTCGCGGCCGCAGCCCTCGCAGCGGCCCCGGGCATCGACAGTCTCGATCAGCAGGCGTGCCCCCGCCAGCGCGGTGCCCTCCGCCGCGAGCCCGAACGAGAACTCCAGTGCCTCGGGCACCACCCCCGCCAGCTCGCCGATCCGCAGGGTCAGCGACACGACCGCGCGGCCCTGTTCCCGCACGGCCTCCTCGACCTGTTCGACGACCGCCACGGCGATCGACAGCTCATGCACGGCCCTCACCTCCCGCCGCGGGCCCGCCGCGCGGCGGGCCCGCGCCCGGATGTGAGGCCCGCGCGTGGCTGGTTACCCTGAGAACACGATGACCGGGCAAGAGGTCGAGAGACGCGCTCTGCTCACCCCGGTGCTGCTCCTGTTGCTGGCCGAACGCCAAGGTCATGGCTATGAGCTGGTGCAGCGCCTGGGCGCTTTCGGCTGCGGCGACGCGGACCAGGCGCATGTGTACCGGCTGCTGCGGGGCATGGAGAGCAGCGGTGAGGTCACCTCGCACTGGCGTGCCTCGGAGAGCGGCCCCGCACGCCGGGTCTACGCGATCACCCAGCAGGGTGCCATGAACCTCGCCCTGTGGTTCGTGCGCCTGGGTGAACTCCACGGCACCCTGCATCTCTTCCTGGAGCGCTATGTGCAGCTCGAGGACGTCGGTGGCCGCGCGGGGCGCGACGGCGGCAGTCCGCGCGCCGGAGCACGTCCGCCGGATCACGCACGTCCGCCGGATCACACGCATCCGCCGGATCACATGCGCCGGATGCGCAAGTAGCGGCGGATGTCCGACAGGTTCCTCGCGACTCCGTAGGCCACTACGAGGCCTGCGGCCAGGCCAACCCATTGCCATTCCATCCTTGCCTCCATCGTGGTCAGCTCCTCCGGGATACGGAGGGAGCGCGGCGTACGAGGTCGAGCACCAGGTCGGCGGCGGCGTCCACGGCACCGGCCACCGGGGGAGTCAGGCCCATGCCCTCGCCGGTGTCGAGGGGTTCGCAGCCGATGACGTACACCTCCTCCGGGAGGGTGCCGCCCGCGCCGGCGTGCAGATCGTGCAGCAGGGCCAGCACGGTGGCGGGGTCCATGGCGTGCGTGTCCAGCGGGCCGGGTCCGGGCCGCGCAGAGGGCGGTTCGGGGCCGACGTCGATCGTGTACAGCGTGCCCGGCGGACCGTCGCGGCTGACGAGGTCCACCAGTACGAGCGTCCGGTAGCCCTCCAGCAGCCGGTAGGCGAGGTGCACCCCGCGGATGCCGGCGTCCATCAGCTCGACGCCGGGCGGCGGTCCGGGCACGCGGGCGGCGAGCCGTCGTACGGTCTCCACCCCGAATCCGTCGTCCTGGAGGAACACGTTGCCGACTCCGGCGACGAGAGTCCGGCCGGTCCCGTGCCCTGAGGCCGGACCGGACGGGCCGGTGTGTGCGGGTCCGGTCATGTCGCCTCCTCCTCCCGCTCCTTCAGCGGTGCCACCTCGTCGGGTTTGAAGTAGAGGAAGCGGCCCTGGGCCCGGCGTACGTCGGTGCCCGGGTCGTCGTCCACGACGACGGCGAGATGCGTCTCGCCGTCGAGGTCGCCGACCACGGCCTCGACCGTGGCGTGCCGGCCGTGCAGGAAGGAGTCCTGGGCGTCGGAGCGCCGGGCGCCGGGGGTGAGCCTGACCCTGCTCCCGGCCCGTACCGTCTCGCCGTCGACGACGACGGCGTCGGGCACCTCGGCCGCATCGGCGTCGTGCGCCGGGTCCCACCAGGGGTGCCCGGGGCCCTGAGGCAGACTCAGCCCGGTGTCGGGGGCGGCGAGTGGCGGTTCGCCCGCGGTGTCGTCGCCGGTGATCTCGCGCAGCCCCCGGATCGCCCCGTGGAGCCGTTCGCGGACCGCGCCCGGCATGGCGTCGACCAGGTCGATGACGTCGGCGGCACGGGCGTCCGTGCCGCGGGCCTCGCGCTTCTCCCGGTCGGTGAGCGCGGCCGTGCGCAGCGAGAGGATCTCGTCGATCTCGGTGGCGTCGTAGAGGGGCCCGGGGCTCTCCTCGGCGACGGCGGGATGATCCTCCAGGATGATCGGCGAGGACAGCATGACGTCGTCCGCGCCGGGCGGGCCCGCGAGCACGGGCCAGGTGCTTTCGTTCCGGCAGCTCGCGGCGGCCGGGCGGGCCCACTCCGGCGGGTCCGTCAGCGACAGGAACCGTCCGCCGGGAACGCCGAACAGCAGATGGGTTCCGATCAGGCTGTGGGCGAGCGCGGTCTCGCGGTCGGCGCCGGCCTGCTCCGGGACGGTGGTGGTGTTGTGCACGCTCACCGTGAGCCGCAGCACCCGGTACGGTCCGGGCAACTCCTCGACGCGCGGGCGCAGTTCGCCGGTCAGCCGCTTTCTGCGCCGCACGAGACGGCCCAGCGTCCGGCCCTCGGCGTCGGTCACCGGCTCGTACTCGACGGCGTCGGGGAGGTCGAACCGTACGGCATGGACCGGTGCCTGATCGCCCGTCAGTCCGTCGAGCGGCTCATGGATCAGGACGCGTTCCTCGTGTCCCTCGTCCCAGGGGACCAACACCCGGTCGGGCAGGTCGAGTTCGGGAACCTCCGTGTATCCGCCGTCGGCGTCGAGCCGTTCGACCGTGCGCCGCCTCACGTGCAGGAAGCGCAGTTCGGCGTGGAGCCGGTCGCCCTTGCGGGGCTCCAGCAGACACTCGGTGCGCTGGACGGAGTGTTCCCCGGTCGTGGCGGTCCAGGCGGGCGGCACCAGGACGCCGAACTGCCAGCGCAGTTGGTTCTTCGCGGCGGAGGCGCGGTAGGGGTAGAGGACGTATCCCTCGAACAGGACGGCGTCCGCCACCGCGCGGGCCCGCTCGAAGCGGTCCTCCAGCGGATTGCTCATCTCAGTCGGCCCCCTTCGCGTCGGCGGTGGCGAGGAGTTCGTCGAAGACCCGCTCCCAGGAGGGCAGGGCGTGCGCGGACCGGTAGCGGCGCAGCGCGTCGAGGACGTCCAGCCGGACGCGCAGCCAGCCCGAGTTGGGGAAGTACTGCTCGATCATGTTCCGCCACACGTCCACCGGCATCCGGTACGTCGTCTCCTTGTGCCAGGGCACGGGCTCGGCCCGGAAGCCGTCGCGGCCGGTGAACACCGTGCCGGAGAACAGCAGGAGCAGCGGGACCTCGCCGCGGGTCAGCGCCCGGAAGTACGACGCGGACGCGACCTCGGTGTCGTAGGTGCAGGGCACCGGGAGATCGACCTCCGTCGTGCCGGTGAACCCCGGGACCGTGATGGAGGTGTGGGCGAACTGGAGTGGCTTGAGGGTGCTGTTCCAGCGGCTCGGCTCACCGAACAGGTCGCCCAGCATGCCGACCTCCTCCGGCTCGTACGACCGCCCGGCGGGCTCGATGCGGATCTGGCAGCGCAGTGCGAGGGCGTGCACCTGCTGGTGGTCCGCCTCCTCGATGCGCAGTCCGAACAGCAGCGTGGGCCCGGCTCCGTACGGTTCGGGGCGCACACCGGTGCAGGTGAACTGGAGATCGGTCACGGGGCGCCCCCGGCGGTCTCCACGTTCCCGGCGTTCTCCACGTTCCCTGCGGACTGCGCGTTCCCGGCGTTCTCCACGCTCCCGGTGTTCGCCAGAGGCCGGGCGGCCGCGGTGATCCGTTCCAGGAACTCCGCGATGTCCGCGCGTGCCTCGGCACCGCCGTCGAAGCCCTTCCAGTGCAGCCGCATCCGTCCGACCAGTTCGTAGCAGACGTCGACCGGGACGAGTGTGCAGTTCACCGCCCCGCTTCGGCCGCGGTGCAGCAGCAGCGCCTCCACATCGGGTTCGAGCAGTTCCGCCAGTTTGCTGCGGCCGAGCACCGCGTCCCAGGTCGCCGGGTCGAGTTCGCTCTCGGTGGCGCCCGCCGGGCTCGGATAGAAGGCGGCGAGCCGGCCGAGCTCGGAGTTGCGGAAGAAGAAGGCGAGCGCGACGGGGATCTGCAGCCGGTTCCAGTCGGCCTCGTCCAGGACGAACCCGGGATCGGTGAGATACCGGTCCGGGACCGCCCGGAAACGGCCCTGTCCCGCGCCCGGCCGGGTGAACAGCAGATGGCACGGCGGGCAGGAGCACTTCAGGGACCGCCGCGAGGTGTCGACGAGATGCCGGTGCTCGGCCGGCAGCGGCTCCCCGCACAGGTCGCAGCGCTCGCCCTCGGGCGGCGGCCGCCGGGTGAACTGCCTGAGGACGTCCGCGGTCATGGCTTGGCCCCCAGCAGCTCGCCGGGCAGCGCCACCCGCACCGACCCGTCCTCCTCCAGCAGCGGTACGGGATCCAGATGGCCCTGGTCGCCCCGGCCCGCCCGGCGGACGTCGAACGCGGCGCCGCAGCCCGCGCAGACCAGCAGTTCGCCGTCCAGGACGGCGGCGGCGAGGCCCGCCGCGCACAGGGGGCAGCGGTTGCGGTAGGCGTACAACTGGCCCGGCAGCCGGATCAGCAGCAGGGTGCGGCCCGCGACCTCGGTGACCCCGGTGGCGCCGTCGCCCGCCGGCAGCGAGCGCGGGCCGAGTTCGTACCAGCGCGCCGCCTCGCCCGGTTCCCCGGACGGCGCCGCCTCGCCCGGGACGTCGTCCGGGCGGTGCGGCAGGATCTGGAGCAGCGCCGGCTGCGGGCTCTCCTCGGCCATGCCCTCGACCTCGATGTGCGCGACCTCGGGGGCGATCCGGGCGACCGCCTCCTCGATGGTCCAGCGCACGGTCTGGGTGGAGGACGGGCAGCCGTCGCAACTGCCACGCAGCCTGAGGCGCAGGGTCGGGCCGTCGGCCGCCTCCAGGTCGAGTCCGGCCACCTCCACGTCACCCGCGTGCGAGCCGAGGTAGGGGCGGACCTTGTCGAGGGCGCGGCCCACCCGGGTCGCGGTGTCCTCGGGGTGCAGATCGTGCAGGATCAGCAGATCACTGACGAGTTCGTCGGCGGTGAGGACGGCGAGGGGGTCCGCGCCGTCCGGGGCGGAGCGCAGCAGGCGTACGGTCCGGGCCAGGCCCTCGCCGTAGAACTCCATGAGGCAGCGCACCAGTTCGTCCGCGACGTCGCGCGCCTCCGGTCCCGCCCGCTGCGCCAGCTCGTCGAGCAGCGCGCCTATCCGCTCGCCCGTCTCCTGTCCGGCCATCGGCTAGCCCCTCTCCTGAGCAAGGTCGATCGCGAGGAAGGTCGGATCGCGATGAACGTCGGATGCCGGGCAGGTCAGCCGGCCAGTCCGCTCAGCCCCGTCGGCAGGTGCGTCTGCTCCACGGTCCGCCCGCCGCCGACGTACATGTGCACACCGCACGGCAGACACGGGTCGAAGCTGCGGACGGCCCGCATGATGTCGATGCCCTTGAAGTTCTCGGGCGGGTTCTCCTCGAAGATGGGCGTGTTCTGCACCGCGTCCTCGTACGGGCCGGGTGTGCCGTAGGAGTCGCGCACACTGCCGTTCCACGGGGTCGGCGGGTACGGGTGGTAGTTGGCGATCTTGCCGTCCCTGATCACCATGTGGTGGGAGAGCACGCCCCGGACCGCCTCGGTGAAGCCGCAGCCGATCGACTCGTCCGGCACGTCGAACTTCTCCCAGGTCTGGGTGCGTCCGGCCCGTACCTCCTCCATCGCCTGCTCGGCGAAGTGGAGGGCGGCAGCGGCGGCGTACGCCTGGAAGTAGGTACGGGCCCGGTTGCGTTCGAGGGCGTTGCTCCACTGCGGGATCTTCCACTCCAGCGCCATCTCGGGCTTGGTCATCGTGCGCGGCAGGTTGATCTGCACGCTGTGCCCGGTGGCCTTGATGTAGCCGATGTCGACGAGACCGGACAGCGCCGTGGACCACAGCCGGGCGATCGGGCCGCCACCGGTGTCCAGGGCCAGATGGTCGGTGCCGTCGAACCAGCGCGGCGACATGACCCAGCTGTACTTGTCGTCGAAGTCCCGCTTCTGCGGGGCAGGGATGGTGTGCTGGTTCCACGGGTGGCGTTCGTCGATGGGGTTGCCGAGCGGGTCCCGCTCGACGAACTTCTCCATGCCCGACCAGTCCTCGTAGTACGAACTGCCGAGCAGGATGCGGATGCCGAGGTTGATGTCGACGAGGCTGTTCGTGACCAGCTTGCCGTCCACGACGACGCCCGGGGTGACGAACATCCGCCGGCCCCAGTTCTCCATGTTGGCGTACTGGAAGTCGCAGTACTCCGGGTCGTTCAGGGCGCCCCAGCAGCCCAGCAGCACCCGGCGCCTGCCCACCTCCTCGTACCCGGGCAGGGCCTCGTAGAAGAAGTCGAAGAGGTCGTCGTGGAGCGGGACGACCCGCTTCATGAACTCCACGTAGCGGGTGAGCCGGGTCAGATAGTCGGTGAAGAGCTGGATGGTCGCGACCGTGCCGACACCGCCCGGGTAGAGCGTGGAGGGGTGCACATGGCGTCCCTCCATCAGACAGAACATCTCCCGGGTGTAGCGGCTGACCTGGAGCGCCTCACGGTAGAACTCGCCCTCCAGCGGGTTCAGCGAGCGCATGATGTCGGCGATGGTGCGGTAGCCGTGGTCGGCCGCGTGCGGGGCCTCGGTGCGCTCGGCCTGTTCGAGCACGCCGGGATTGGTCTCGCGGACCATCCGCTCGCAGTAGTCCACACCCACCAGGTTCTCCTGGAAGATGTTGTGGTCGAACATGTACTCCGCGGCCTCACCGAGGTTGATGATCCACTCGCCGAGGTGCGGGGGAGCCACGCCGTACGCCATGTTCTGGGCGTAGACCGAGCACGTGGCGTGGTTGTCGCCGCAGATGCCGCAGATCCGGCTGGTGATGAAGTGCGCGTCGCGCGGGTCCTTGCCGCGCATGAACACGCTGTACCCGCGGAAGACGGACGAGGTGCTGTAGCACTCCGCGACCCGCTTCGCCTTGAAGTCGATCTTGGTGTGGATGCCGAGACTGCCGACGATGCGGGTGATCGGGTCCCACGACATCTCCGTGAGGCCGTCACCGGCCGGCTTGTTCGTCGCCGTCGCCATGGTGCCGCGCCACCTTCCTGTCGAGTGTCCTGCTCAGCGGGTAACCGTGGTCACCACGGGGCCTTGTAGCCGGTCGTGAGCTCCTCGCCCTTGCCGCGCCACTTCGGTTCCTTGTCGACGGTCTTCGCGGTGATGTTCCGCAGTCGTCGTATGACGGATCCGTAGATACCGCTCGCCGTCGCGGACACATGGCCGCCCGGCGGCTCGTCCATGAACGGCATGAACTTGTCGGGGAAGCCCGGCATGGTGCAGGCGATGCAGATCCCGCCGACGTTCGGGCAGCCGCCCACGCCGTTGATCCAGCCGCGCTTGGGCACGTTGCACTTGACCACCGGGCCCCAGCAGCCGAGTTTGACCAGGCACTCGGGAGATCCGTATTCGCTCGCGAACTGCCCCTGCTCGTAGTAGCCGGCGCGGTCGCAGCCCTCGTGGACCGTGGCCCCGAACAGCCAGGTCGGCCGCAGCTCCTCGTCGAGCGGGATCATGGGCGCCGCGCCCGCCGCCTGGTACAGCAGATAGAGCAGGGTCTCGGAGGCGTTGTCCGGGTGCACGGGGCAGCCCGGGATGCACACGATCGGAATGCCCGCCTTGGACTTCCACTCCCAGCCGAGGTAGTCCGGCACCCCCATCGCGCCGGTCGGGTTGCCGGCCATCGCGTGGATACCGCCGTACGTCGCACAGGTGCCGATGGCGACCACGGCGAGCGCCTTGGGGGTGAGCCGGTCCAGCCACTCACTGGTCGTGATCGGCTGACCCGTCTCCGGGTCGTCCCCGAAGCCGCACCAGTAGCCCTCCGGCTTGACCCGCTCGTTGGGAATGGACCCCTCGACGACCAGCACGAAGGGCTCCAGCTCGCCCCGGTCGGCCTTGAAGAACCATTCGACGAAATTGTCCGCGCCCTCCACGGGCCCGCACTCGAAGTCGATCAGCGGCCAGTGCACCGCCACCTTGGGCAGTCCCGGCAGGGCGCCGAGCGCCAGTTCCTCGATGCTCGGCTGGGTCGCGGCGGTCAGTGAGACCGAATCCCCGTCGCAGCTCAGCCCCGCGTTGATCCAGAGAATGTGGACGGTCGGGTCCTCCTGCGCTTCGTCCTGCGCGGCCGGGCCCGCCGTCGTCGCGGTCGGGGCGTCCATGAGCCCTCCTGGAATCAGCTCATTCAGGTCATAGCTGGCCAAACGGCCTTTCCCATGGTTACCGCCGGGGAGCGTCGGCGGTAAGTGCGAACGGGCCCTATCGCCGCCCCGCACCGTGTTCGCGGCGGCGGCCGGCCGTGTGGCGGCCGCCGGATGGCGCGAAATGTTCGCAAAATTGCTGGGTATTTTGTTAACAATCTTGTAGCGTGCGTGACGCCTTGGGCCCGAGGTGTCAGTGGATCACTCGATACGCAACAAGAGGAGACCCCATGCAGTCGCTCTCGGAATCCTCCGATCGAGCAGCCTCCACCCGTCCGGCGGGTGAAGGGGAAGGACGCGCCCCCGGCCGCGGGCGTCGTGTGAGGGGCATGGCGATAGCGGGCTCACTCGCCCTGACGGCGTTCGCGGTGCCCTCGTCCGCGGTCGCTTCCCAGGGGCGGACCGCGTCGCACGCGCATGCCGTGGACCCGGAGGACGCCGCTCTGGCCTTCGACGCCGGCGCCTACACGACGCTCACCGTCGCCGTCGACGGACAGCCGGTCAAGGTCCGCTCCTACAAGGAACTCTGCTACGTCGCCGACCCGGTCGCCGCGGCCGCGCAGCAGTCCGGCATCAACGGTTCCACCACCATCGGCAACACGCGCTGCGGCTACGAGAGCATGAACGTCTTCGTGCCCGAGACTGCCTTCGACGACCAGCGCGCGCCCGTCTACTTCGCGGTGAACAACGCTGGCTGGATGGCCAGTTACATCAAAGCGAGCGTCACCGACGGCGCGTCCTACAACAGCGCGACGAGCAACGTCGGCGCGGCGCTGAAGGCCGGGTACGTCTTCGTGGACGTCGCCAACCGCAGCCGCGGTCTGGTCGGCGCCGACGGATCATCACCGGGCAAGGCCCCCGCCGCGGCGGTCGACGCCAAGGCCGCGGTCCGCTACCTCCGTCTCAACGACGCCGCCATGCCCGGCAGCGCCGAGCGGATCGTCGTCAACGGCACCAGCGGCGGCGGCGCGCTGTCCTCGATCCTGGGCGCCTCGGGCAACAGCGCCGAGTACGACTCCCACCTCGCCGCGATCGGCGCGGCGGGCATCGACGCCGAGGGCCGCAGCACCCTGCGCGACGACGTGTTCGCGGTCGACGCGTACTGCCCGATCACCGACCTCGGCAACGCCGACACGGCCTACGAGTGGCTCTACAACGTCCTGGGCACCCGCGACGCGACGGGCTCGAACGCCACGCCCGAGGACGCCGCCGAGATCGCGGCCGGGTTCCCCGCGTACGAGAAGAGCCTCAAGCTCCGTAACCCCGACGGTTCCAGGCTCACCGCCGACGACATGCTCGACACGATCGAGAAGGAGGTGATCCGCTCCGCGGAGACCTATATGAAGGCCGACCCGGCCAACACCGTTCCGGCGCTCGGAGCCACCTTCGACATCACGTCCGGCGGGCCCGGCGGGACCACCACCAAGTCGTACGTCAACGACTGGATCGACGTCGACAACGCGACGGACAAGGTGCTGTCGGTCGACATGGCGAAGTACCTGAAGTTCGTGGCCACCCAGGCCACGTTGAAGACGACGCCCGCCTTCGACGCCGTGGGCGTGCACGGGAACACCACCAGCCGGACGGAGACCAACCTCTTCGGCCCGTACACCCAGACGTACATGAACTACACCGAGTGGAGCTGGAACCACAACGACGTCGCCGGCGACGGCAGCGGCGCCGACGACACCGGGCTGACCTGGGACCAGTACACCGGAAGGAGGAGCACGACCCTCGACGACCAGATCCACCTGATCGACCCCATGGACTTCGTCGGCACGAGCGCCGACACCGCGCCGAACTGGTACGTCCGCAACGGCACCCGCGACCGGGACACGTCCTTCATCGTCTCGGTCAACCTGGACCGGGCGCTCGAGGCGGACCAGCAGGTCAAGAACGTCGACTACCGGCTCGCCTGGAACCAGCCGCACGCCGGCAACTACGACGTGCCCGAGGCCATGGCCTGGATCGCCGAGGTGGTCGGGAAGGCCGGCGACCCGCTCGCCACTCCTCACCACGGCCCCGTCTCGCGCCAGCCGCACCGGCAGAGCCGACCGTGAGCCGCGGGGGGCCCGCCCCGGGGGGGGGGCCCCCCCCCCCCCCGAGGCCGCGGGAAACCGGCGGGCCAGAGGCGCGCCGCGTTTGTTAAAAACCCCCGAGGTCT
>NZ_JBHYXD010000001.1:48843-64667 GCF_042751995.1 Streptomyces sp. NPDC059371
GGCCCCCCCCCCCCCCCCCCCCCACCCCCCCCCGCCCCCCGCCGCCCCCCCCCCCCGCGCCCCGGCCGCGGGGGGGGGGCGGGGCCCGGGGGGGGGGGGGCGCCCCCCCCCCGCCAACGGGAGGGCCCGTGACAGCGGGAGGCCCTGTGCCGGCCGGAGTGTGAAATCCGGCCAGGGGGACCAGAGGGACCAGGGGAACCAGGGGGCCGGAGCCTGCCGACCGGGACGGGCGGACGGCGCCCGCTGGATGTTCCTGCCTGCCCGGTGCTACTGGGACGAGGTGGGCGGGTGCGGGGACCGGAGCACGAGCAGGGTGATCTCGCTGGGGGCGAAGACGCGGAACGGCGGGCCCCAGAAGCCGGTGCCACGGCTGGTGTAGAGGAGGGTGCGGGTGCCGTGGTGGCTGAGACCGGCGACGGCGGGCTGGTCGATGCGGACCAGGTGGTGGAAGGGCCAGATCTGACCGCCGTGCGTGTGACCGGAGAGCTGGAGGTCGATACCGGCGGCCGCCGCCCGGTCGATGAACTTCGGCTGGTGTGCCAGGAGCAGGACGGGGAGGTCGGGGTCGGCGCCGGTCAGGGCTCCGGCGAGGTGGGCGCGGTGGCCCGCCAGGCCGGAGGACTCGGCGGTGACGTCGTCCACGCCGGCGACCACGAGGGTGTCGCCTCCGCGTTCGAGCAGCAGATGGCGGTTGCGCAGCGGCTCCCAGCCCAGCTCGTCCATCAGGTCGACCCAGCCCTGGGCCTCGCTGTAGTACTCGTGGTTGCCGGTGACGTAGACACGGGCCCGGGTGGCCCGCACGGTACCGAGCGGGACGGCCTGGGCGCGGCGGCGTTCGGCCGTGCCGTCCGCGATGTCGCCGGTGTGGCAGACCAGGTCGGCTTCCAGGGTGTTCACCGTCGCGCACACCCGTTCCGACCAGCCGGCGCGATCGAGCGGGCCGTAGTGGGTGTCGGTGATGAGGACGACACGCGTGCCGTCCAGCCCGGCGCCCAGCCGCGGGAGCTGCACGTCGAGCCGGCGCACGCGTGGCACGCGGCGGGCCTCGGCGTACCCCCAGGCGAGCAGTACGACGGTGACGCCGAGGACCGCCCAAGTGACGATGCGGGCCCGGTCCTGGCTCTCGCCGACGCCGGCCACGGTCAGGACGAGCCGCAACAGGACGCCGAGCAGGACGGACCAGGTGAACAGAACCCAGCTCGAACCCAGCAGGGTGTCACCGACGATCGCCAACCGGTCCTGCTGACGCCGGCCGTGGCCGCGCACCATCGCGAGCGGCATACCGACGAGACCGACGACGAACAGACCGGTGCCGACCGGCGTGACGGGCAGCGGCCAGTGCTGGCCGGTGTACAGGAGCACCCAGCAGGGCACGGCCCACAGCAGGACGGGGGCGATCAGGGGGAGGTAGCGCATCAGGCGGTGCAGTCGGCTCTGCCGCGGCTCTTGCGCCGCACTGTCGGCGGGTCGGGTGTCGCTGGTGTCGGTCACGCTGCCCCTCTCTGACCAGGCGGCCATCCCGCGCACTGTATCCGGTCGCCCTGGGGCGGCCGGAGGGGCGTTCACCAGGCCGTGAAAGGGGTTGCTCCCATGTCGGGTCGCCTGGAGGTCGACGAAGCCCCCAGGCAACCGACTTCAGGCTCTAGAAGAAGCCCAGCTTCTTCGGGGAGTAGGACACCAGGAGGTTCTTCGTCTGCTGGTAGTGGTCCAGCATCATCTTGTGGTTCTCGCGCCCGATACCGGACTGCTTGTATCCGCCGAAGGCGGCGTGTGCCGGATACGCGTGGTAGCAGTTCGTCCAGACGCGGCCGGCCTGGATGGAACGGCCCGCCCGGTAGGCGGTGTTGATGTCCCGCGTCCACACGCCGGCGCCGAGCCCGTACAGCGTGTCGTTCGCGATCTTGATGGCGTCGTCGAAGTCGTCGAACGACGTCACCGAGACGACCGGACCGAAGATCTCCTCCTGGAAGATCCGCATCCGGTTGTCGCCCTCGAAGATCGTCGGCTGGACGTAGTAGCCGCCCTTCAACTCGCCGTCGTGCTCGATGCGTTCACCGCCGGTGAGGACCTTGGCGCCCTCCTGTCGGCCGATGTCCAGGTAGGAGAGGATCTTCTCCAACTGGTCGTTGGACGCCTGCGCGCCGATCATCGTGTCCGTGTCGAGCGGGTTGCCGGGCTTGATGAGCTCGGTGCGGGCGACCGCCGCCTCCATGAACTCGCCGTAGTTGCCGCGCTGGACGAGAGCACGCGAGGGGCACGTGCACACCTCGCCCTGGTTGAGCGCGAACATCGTGAAGCCTTCGAGCGCCTTGTCGCGGAAGTCGTCGTTCTGCGCCCACACGTCGTCGAAGAAGATGTTCGGCGACTTGCCGCCCAGCTCCAGTGTCACCGGCTTGATGTTCTCCGAGGCGTACTGCATGATCAGCCGCCCTGTGGTGGTCTCACCCGTGAACGCGACCTTCGCCACCCGCGGGCTGGACGCCAGCGGCTTGCCCGCTTCCACGCCGAAGCCGTTGACGATGTTCACCACACCCGGCGGGATCAGGTCCGCGATCAGGCTCATCCAGTAGTGGATGGACGCCGGCGTCTGCTCGGCCGGCTTGATGACGACCGCGTTGCCCGCCGCCAGGGCCGGAGCGAGCTTCCACACCGCCATCAGAATGGGGAAGTTCCACGGGATGATCTGCGCGACCACGCCGAGCGGCTCGTGGAAGTGGTACGCGACGGTGTCGTCGTCGACCTCGCTGAGCGCGCCCTCCTGAGCACGGATCGCCCCCGCGAAATAGCGGAAGTGGTCGATCGCGAGCGGGATGTCGGCCGCCAGCGTCTCGCGGACCGGCTTGCCGTTCTCCCAGGTCTCGGCGACCGCCAGCTTCTCCAGGTTCGACTCCATCCGGTCGGCGATCTTGAGCAGGATGTCGGCGCGGGCTGTCACAGAGGTGCGTCCCCAGGCGGGTGCCGCCGCGTGTGCCGCGTCCAGTGCGCGTTCCACGTCCTCGGCGGTGCCCCGCGCGACCTCGGTGAACGGCTGCCCGTTCAACGGGCTCGGGTTCTCGAAGTACTGTCCGCGAGCCGGCGCTACGTACTCCCCGCCGATGAAGTGGTCGTAACGCGCCTGGTAGGAGACGATCGCGCCCTCGGTGCCGGGCGCCGCGTAACGGGTCATGCTGGTTGCCTCCCGGAGAAGCGCTGCCCGCCGTTGGGCAGCTCTCGCCGCGAGGCTAGAAACCCGCACGTTGCAACGACGTTGCGCGGGCCGGGTGCCGGGTGCCGGGTGCCGGGAGCCGGGAGCCGGGAGCCAGGACTCGGGATCCGGGATCCCGGGAGCCGGGATCCGGGATCCGGGATCCGGGTGGGGCCGCGATCTTGACCGTGGCTGGGCCCGAGACCGGGACGCGGATCCGCCGCCCGCCTTGTGCCGTTCGGCCACGCAGGCGGGCCGCGCCCGCCTCGTCAGCGCGACCGCGGTCGCATCCGGCCGTCGCGCGTGGAGTGCGCCCAGCCCGCCGGTGCCGCCTGCTCGGACTCCAGCTCCGCCACGCGCGCGTGGACGGCCGCCGCCGGGCGCAGCGCCGACAGTGCCCGCCAGACGTCGAGATCGTCCTCGCCCCAGGGCGCACGGGCCCAGTCGGCCAGCAGGTCCGGGTCCCGGCGGGCGATGATCGCCGTACGCAGCCCGTCGGCGAGCCGTCGCCGCAGCCGCGTCACCGCCGGTGCCCTCGAACCCGGCAGCAGTGGCCCGGCGTAGACCGCCGCGGCCGCCGTCACCGCGCCGCTGCCGAGCCGCCGCTCCACCACCGCCACATCGGACTCGACCGGCCGGGTGAGCCGGTAGGGGCGCGAGCCCAGCAGCCCGGTACCGAGGATCCTGCGCAGCCGCGCCAGCTCGGCCCGCAGGGTCACCGGCGTCACCGACTCGTCCTCGTACAGCGCGCACTGCAATTCGTCGCCCGTCAGCCCCTCCGGATGCCGGGCCAGCAGCACGAGGATCTCGCTGTGTCTGCGGCTGAGCCTGATCTTCCTTCCGTCCGTGACCAGTTGGGCCTCGTCGCGCCCCAGGGCGGTCAGTTCGAGGGAGTCGGCCAGGGCCGGCGGTGGTGCGAGCAGGGCCAGGTGGGCCTCGGCGGCCCGCGCCACCGCCTGCACGAAGCCGAGGCTGTGCGGATGCGCGAGCCCGTCCCCGCCGGTGATGTCCACCGCGCCGAGGACCCGCCCGGTGCGCGGATCGTGCACGGGTGCCGCCGCACAGGTCCAGGGCTGCACACGCCGGATGAAGTGCTCGGCCGCGAACACCTGCACCGGACGGTCGACGGCCACCGCCGTACCCGGCGCGTTCGTCCCGACCGCGGCCTCCGACCACCGCGCGCCCGGTACGAAATTCATCCGCCCGGCCTGCCGCCGCGTCCCCGGATGGCCCTCGACCCACAGAAGCCGGCCCTGCGCGTCGCACACCGCCAGCAGATGCTTCCCGTCCGCCGCGAACGTCCCCATGAGCTCCCGGAACAGCGGCATCACCCGCGCGAGCGGATGCTCCGCCCGGTAGGAACCGAGTTCCCCGTCCGTGAGTTCCACCCTCGCGGTGCCCTCCGGAGCGACACCCGCCCGCGCCGAACGCCGCCACGACTCGGCGACCACGGCACGCACCGGCCTCGGCACCGTGCCCGCCTCGGTGAACGACTCGTACGCACGGCGCATCAGCCGAACCCGCTCGGCGGGATCGGCGCCCGGTTCCAGGGCCACCCAAGGATCGGTCAACTCGGCCTCCAGGAAGGCGATGCGACTGGGTCCCATCGTCACTCCCGGTGCGGGCCTGGACAACCCGTGTGACGCTCTCCTTCCGCTCGGCGTCCCGCAGAGTGCCCACTCGGTCCGGCCCGGTCCGCCGCGAGGCCGCCCCTGGTCAGGCGAAGTTGACGAGCCGGATGTAGCGCGTCCAGTCCCAGTTCGGCCCGGGATCCGTGTGATCGGTGCCCGGCACCTCGTAGTGACCGAGGATGTGGGCACGGTCCTTGGGGATCCCGTACCGGTCGCAGATCGAGGCGGTGAGCTTGGCGGACTCCTCGTAGAGCGCGTCGGTGAAGTAGGCGGGCCGGTCCACCCAGCCCTCGTGCTCGATACCGATGCTTCTGGTGTTGTAGTCCCAGTTCCCGGCGTGCCAGGCGACGTCGCGCTCTCTCACGCACTGGGCGACATGGCCGTCGGCCGAGCGCACGAGATAGTGCGCCGACACCTTCTTCTGCGGATTCTGGAAGATGGACAGGGTCGTGGCATACGTGGCCTGGGTGACGTGGATGACCACATAGTCGAGGTCATAGCTGTAGGGGCGGTCGGAAGCCGTGTAGTTGAGGCTGGTGGCCGGATTCCACTCGGCGTCCGGATAGTCGAAGGCCGCCGCCGGCTGCGCCGTCGCCTTGACGTCGGGGAGCAGCGCGTAGGGGAGGGCCGCGAGCGCCGCGCCTTTGAGCAGCCGCCGCCGGCTGGGGAACGACCGTGCTCGTTCCATGGAGAGTTGGCCTTTCGTCGGTGGGGGGTGGGGGCCGGGACTCCGCAGCCCGGAGCCGGGCAGGTCGACGCGGGTGCCGGGAACGGCGGAGTGCCGGCTCACTGTCTGTCGCGCGTGGAGCGCGCGTCAGCGCCGGAGTGCCGTGGCCGTCTCCCGCAGTCGGGCGTGCAGTCCGCGATGGGTCTCCCGCGCGGGCAGCCATTCCTTGCGCAACTTGGCGACGCACGTGTAGTTGGTGTCGCATACGTTCGCGACGGGAGACTCGACCGTCTGCGTCGCGAACTGGTACGCGTCCAGCTGGCTGAACCCGTAGTCGCGCACCAGCCACTGCACGAGGTCGAGCTGGGATATCCGGAAGGCGTCCTCCAGGGGGCGTGCCGAACCCGTCGAGATGATGTGGGTGTCGGACTCGATACGCGGCCACGGGGTGGCGACTCCCTTGAGCAGCTCGACGATCACCACCGTGTTCATCGCGCATTCGACCGCGACTCCACAGGTCTCGCCCTCACCCTGCCGAGCGTGCCCGTCGCCGAGGCTGAGCAGGGCGCCCTCGACGTTCACCCCGAGATAGCAGGTCACTCCGGCGCGCATCTCCGGCGTGTCCATGTTCCCGCCGTGCGCGTCGGGCACCAGGGCGGAGCGCACCTCCAGGTTCGCGGGCGCCACACCCACGGTGCCGTGCATCGGATCCATCGGCAGTTCGACCTGGATGTCGCTGTCCCGCGCGCTGAACAGCGCGGTCCGCCGCTCCCGGTCGAGCTGCCAGATCCACACGGTCTCCGGCAGCGGTGGCTGAAGCGACGCGGTGGTGTGCGTGGAGGTCAGGGCGCCGAAGAGGGGGACGGTCGTCGAGGCCGCCCAGTCACGGGCCGGCTCGATGGACACGAAGTGGACCGCGACCGTGTCACCCGGCTCCGCTCCCTCGACATGGAAGGGGCCGGTCTGCGGATTGAGGAACGGGAACTCGCACACCTCGGAGACCAAGTCCTTCTCGGAGCGCACCCGTCCGGCGAAGCAGTCCTCGGTGTAGAGATCGAGCACCGTGGCCGGCGCGATGCGTGCCACAGGGGGCGCTCCGCCGAACGTCCAGGCGAACTCGTCCGGCGTGGGGCGCACGGTCAGGATCCGGGGGTCGCTCATGACTGCACAACTCCGCTCTGCGAAGGGGCGGTGGTCGAGGTCTCGTCGAGGTGGACACGGGCGGTCTCGGCTATGCGCCCGGGGTGGCGGCGCAGCAGGAAGATCAATATCACGACACCGGCCGACATCCAGAGACCCACGACCGGTCCGGCGTACGACACGGGCGGGGTCAGCTCGGTCACGAAGTCGAAGACGGGCAGACCGGCGGCCGTCAGCAGGGCGGGAACGAAGGCGATGATGCCGAGCACCGGGAACACCAGGTGCCGCACCGGTTTGAGCAAGTCGCGTCTGCGGCGCAGGAAGTAGCCCGCGCAGGCGAGGTTGACCATGATGTACACGCCGATCACCACGGTGACGATCACGGTCGCGAGAAGCAGGAACGCGGTCACCGGGTCGTACGCGAGGCCGAGACCCAGCATGACCGCGACGCCGGCGGCGCACTGCACGGCCACACCGGCCACGGGGGAGCGGTGTCTGGGGTGCACGCGTGCGAAGAGCGCGGGAAAGACCCGGATCCGAGCCAGCGCGAAGGCCGTCCGCGTGGAGACGGTGGCGCACGCGTTGGCGTTGGCGATCGTCGAGTTGACCACCGCGAGGAACACGAGCACCCAGAACAGCCCGAACGAAGCGCGAGCCACCCCCTCCCACGAGGCGGCGCCGGAGGCCCCGAACCCCGCGAACCGGTCGGGGCCGAAGTACACCGACATGGCGTACGTCGTCAGGACGTAGACGAGACCGATGGCGAGCGCCGCGCCGAGGACGGCCCGGTGCATCGTGCGGCGCGGGTCCTTGGTCTCCTCCGCCAGCGGGGCCGCCGCCTCGAACCCGGCGAAGGCGAGCACCGTGTACACCGATCCCGCGAACACGCCGCTGATCCCCTCGTAGCCCTTGGCGGTGTGGGACGTCCCGAACACCGACAGCGTGTTGTCGCCGCCGGCCTTGGCGATCAGCCACACCGCGAAGACGAGGAAGACCAGCACCTCGAAGACGCCGAGGACGGTCCCGAAGCGGGCCGAGGCGCGTACTCCCAGGTAGCCGGCCGCGGCGATGACCGCCGCGCCCGCGAGCGACCAGGGCCACCAGAGGTCGCCCGGATACGAGGACCATTCCTGATGCAGCGTGCCGGCCGTGGTGAACCCGAGCTGGAGCAGGAGCAGGGGCGGCACCAGGGCTTCGACGAACACATAACCCCAGCCCACGAGGAATCCGACGGACGGGTGCAGCCCTTGCGCGGTGTAGGTGGCCACCGATCCCGCGGCGGGCATCTCGCGCGCCAGCTCGGCCACGCACGACGCGGTGAACAGACAGGCCACCAGGGCGATCAGCACGGACAGCGGCAGACTGCCGCCCGCGAACGCGGCTCCCGACGGGACGGACGCGGCGACCGCCGCCGCCGGCGCCATCGCCGTGATGCTCTGGAACAGGACCTCGCGCAGGCCGATCGCCTCACGCCGCAGACCCGGAACCGCCTCCTCCGACATCAGAATCCCCCCGATCCGACCGGAACACAGCCCTCGGCATGACGGCTGCGCCTCGCGTGAATTACGGTACGGCGCTTGCCTGTTGGGCAGGAAGAGCCAGGCGCGAGTCCGTGGACGAGCCGCCGAATGTGGACAACGCGATCACCCGCAAGAGGGAGCCCCTCGGCCGACGCCCGTGCTCAGACGGCCGGTGGCCCCGACGGCAGGCAGGGGTTCCGCCGACGACAAGCCGGTGTTCCGCCCGACGATCCGGTGGCCTGCCGCCTACGACCGGCCCGCCACCGCCGCCGGGTCGTCCAGCACCGCGCGCACCACCGAGTGCGCCGCACCGAGCAGCGGCCCCTCGGACCCCAGACGGGAAACGGACACGGGGCAGGCGGGACCCGCCGTGCGCCGTGCCAACTCGTCCTCGAGCGAAGGGAGCAGCCAGGGCGCCAGCCCGGCGAGGGCCCCGCCCAGCACGACCGTCTCCGGGTCCAAAAGGTTGACCGCCCCGGTCAGGGCGATGCCGAGCGCGGTGCCGGCGTCGCGCAGGGCACGGCGTACGTCCGGATCCCCGTCGGCGGCGTGCCGGGACAGCAGCCCGACCCGGTCCTCGCCCGGTCCGAGACCGGCGGCCCGCAGAACGGCCTCCTCGCCCGCGTACTGTTCGAGGCATCCGCGTCCGCCGCACGGGCACTCCGGCCCCTCCGGGCGCACCGGTACGTGCCCCAACTCGCCAGCGAAACCACGGGTCCCGCGCAAGAGCTGCCCGTCCACGAGCACCGCGGCACCGATGCCGATCTCCGCGGACACGTGCAGAAAGTCACGCGGGGTCGCCTCACCGAGCCAGAGCTCCGCGAGCGCGCCGAAGTTCGCTTCGTTGCCCACGGTCAAGGGCCACTCGGCGGGCAGCAGCTCACCGAGGTCCATGTCGTGCCAGTCGAGGTTCGGCGCCCGGACCACCGTCCGGGCGTCACGGGCCACGAGTCCGGGGACGGCGACGGCGAGGCCGGCCGGCCACAGTCCTTCACGGTCGGCTTCGGCGACGACCTGACGTATCAGCGTCGTCAGTTCCTGGACCACGGGCCCGGCCGCCCGGCCGCGGTTCGAGCCGTGCCGCACGGCATGGGCCCGCACGGTGCCGCGGAGATCGACCGCGCACACCGCGAGATGGTCGACGCCCACTTCGGCGCCGATCCCGGCGGGGCCGTGTCCGCTGACCGCGAGCGCCGAGCCCGGACGTCCCACTCTGCCGGGACGCTCGGGGCCCAGTTCTTCGAGCAGCCCCGTGCGGATCAGTTCGTCCACCAGAGTGGAGACGGCCGCCCGGGTCAGACCGATGTGGGAGGCGACGGCGGCACGCGACAGCGGTCCCTCGTCGCCGACGGTGTGCATCACCCGGGCGAGGTTGCGGCGGCGCATGCCCTGCTGGGTGTCGGGCAGTCGCCGGCCGGGACCGGTCGGATGGGCCTCGTGCAGCGGTGCGGTCATGCTTCCGTCAATCCTCGTCCGGCCGTCCCGGCGGCCTGTCTCGGTGCGGGTCCCCGTCCGGCAGGCCCGTGTCGTCCGGCGGTCCCGCGTCGAGCGGGGCAACCGGGCGGCCCCGGCCGGTACCGCTCACGCGGCAGGGACGCCAGGCCGAGAGCCGGTCACGCCGGGGCGGCACGCCTGATCCTGGTCAGTTCCTCTTCGGCTCCCGGTCGAGCAGCGGGGCCGCGTCGGAGAGTACCCCGGTGATCCGCGCGAGCGTCTCCTCGTCCCGCTCCATGGCCTCGAACACCGGCCCGCGGGCGGTGTCCCAGCGCCGCGCCACCGCCGCCGGGTCCTCGCCCGTCAGCAGGCCGGCCGCCTGGGCGGCGGCGCCGAGCGCGACCAGTTCCCTGGCCTCGGGCACCTGCACGGGCCGACCCGAGAGCCGGCGTACGGTCTGCTGCCAGGCCTTGCCCCGAGCCCCGCCGCCGATCAGGAGCAACGGCGCCGAACGGTCGGCGTCCGCGTCCAGTACCAGGTCGAGGGCGCCCAGCAGGGAGTGCACGGCGCCGTCGTATGCGGCTTGGAGGAGTTGTCCGCCCGTGGTGTCGTGCCTGAGTCCGTGCAGCAGTCCCGAGGCGTGCGGCAGGTTCGGTGTGCGCTCGCCGTCCAGATACGGGAGGAACGTCACCGAGGAGCCGGACTCGACTGCCTCTCGGTCGAGTCCGAGCAGCGCGGCGAACCGGTCGACGGCCAGCGTGCAGTTCAGCGTGCAGGCCAGCGGGAGCCAGTCGCCCCGCGCGTCCGCGAACCCCGCCACCGTGCCGGTCGGGTCGGCCGGGCGGTGCGTCGAGACGGCGTACACGGTCCCCGAGGTGCCGAGGCTGACCACCGGCGTGCCGGGGCGCAGCCCGAGGCCGAGCGCGGCCGCCGCGTTGTCACCGGTCCCGGCCGCGACCAGGGTGCCCCTGGAGAACGGCAGCTCACCCCTGGCGTGCACGGTCCCGGCCACCTCGCCCGGCCGGGCGACGCGGGGGAGCAGGGCGGGGTCGAGCCCGATGTGCGCGAGGACCTCCTCGTCGTACGCCTCGCTCCCGGAACTCCACCACCCGGTGCCCGAGGCGTCGCCGCGGTCGGTGGTGCCCTGCCCGGTGAGCCGTTCGGTGAGGTAGTCGTGGGGCAGCCGGACCGCCGCCGTCGCCCGGACGGCCTCGGGCTCGTGCTCGGCCAGCCAGGCCCACTTCGTGGCGGTGAAGGACGCGGCCGGCACGCTGCCGGTCCGCTCGGCCCAGGCCTTCGGGCCGCCGAGCTCCTCGACCAGCCGACGGGCCTGCGGCGCCGAGCGCACGTCGTTCCAGAGCAGTGCGGGGCGTACGGGCTCACCGTGGGCGTCGAGCGTCACGAGCCCGTGCTGCTGTCCCCCGATCGACACGGCGGCGGCCTCGTGCGCGGCGTCACCGCACTGGCGCAGCGCTTCACAGAGCGCGTCCCACCACTGGCGGGGGTCGCTCTCGCGGCCCTCCCCGGTGGAGACGGTGTGCGGCGCCTGGCCGCTCGCCACCACCTGCCCGGTCGACGCGTCGACGACCAGCGCCTTGGTGGACTGGGTGGACGAGTCCACCCCGATGACGAGCGGGCCCTCGGCTGCTGACATCGGACTCTCCCTCTTTCCGCGGTTCCGCGGGATCTGTGCTGGTCACGGGATTTGTGCTGGTCACAGGCGTGTCCGGACCGCCGCGGACCGGATCCCGCGGTTCGTCCCCGGACCGATGTGACCAGGTTTCCTACTTCGTCTCTTCCCAGAGATGCGTCCGCATACTAATTTGTAAACCGCCATGACGAAATAGTCGGAGCTAGCAAGGAGCCGCGGCATGAACTACCAGCCCACCCCCGATGACAGGTTCACCTTCGGCCTGTGGACCGTCGGCTGGCAGGGAAGGGACCCGTTCGGCGACGCCACCCGGCGCGCCCTGGACCCGGTCGAGTCCGTACAGCGCCTGGCGGAGCTCGGCGCCTACGGAGTGACCTTCCATGACGACGACCTGATCCCCTTCGGGTCCTCGGACAGTGAGCGCGAGTCGCACATCAAGCGCTTCAGGCAGACCCTGGACGCCACCGGCCTCAAAGTGCCGATGGCCACCACCAACCTGTTCACGCACCCCGTCTTCAAGGACGGCGCCTTCACCTCGAACGACCGTGACGTGCGTCGCTACGCGCTGCGCAAGACCGTCCGCAACATCGACCTGGCGGTCGAGCTCGGCGCCGAGACGTACGTCGCCTGGGGCGGCCGTGAGGGAGCCGAGTCCGGCGCCGCCAAGGACGTACGCGTCGCCCTCGACCGCATGAAGGAGGCCTTCGACCTCCTCGGCGAGTACGTGACCTCGCAGGGCTACGACCTGAAGTTCGCGATCGAGCCCAAGCCGAACGAGCCCCGCGGCGACATCCTGCTCCCCACCGTCGGCCACGCCCTCGCCTTCATCGAGCGCCTTGAGCGTCCGGAGCTGTACGGCGTCAACCCCGAGGTCGGCCACGAGCAGATGGCCGGACTGAACTTCACGCACGGCATCGCGCAGGCGCTGTGGGCGGGCAAGCTCTTCCACATCGACCTCAACGGCCAGTCCGGGATCAAGTACGACCAGGACCTGCGGTTCGGCGCGGGTGACCTGCGGTCCGCGTTCTGGCTGGTCGACCTCTTGGAGAGCGCCGGATACGCGGGCCCGAAGCACTTCGACTTCAAGCCGCCGCGGACCGAGGACTTCGACGGCGTCTGGGCCTCGGCCGAGGGCTGCATGCGCAACTACCTGCTCCTTCGCGAGCGTACGGCCGCGTTCCGTGCCGACCCCGAGGTCCAGGCGGCCCTGCACGCCTCGCGTCTGCACGAGCTCGCGATGCCCACCGCCGCGGACGGCCTTACGGGTCTGCTCGCCGACCGCGCGGCCTTCGAGGACTTCGACGTCGAAGCCGCGGCCGCTCGTGGCATGGCCTTCGAGCAGCTCGACCAGCTCGCGATGGACCACCTCCTGGGCGCGCGCGGCTGAGCGGAGCGCTCCTGTGGGAGCGGACCCGCCCCCGGCGGGTCCGTCCACCGCGGTGGCTGATCTTCGTGCGGAAATTCCCGGAATCATGCGATCCATGGCATGAGTCCGTATCAACTTCCGCACGGGGGTCGCGCGATGACCGGATTCGAGGCGACTCTTGGCGGTATGGCCATGCCGCCCGAACCGCCTCAGTCTCCGCGGTCGCAGGGAGACACACGCCCTCTTGAGGGCGACACCCGAAACCCGCGTTCGGGGAGCTACGGGCCTCCGTCATCGGGGGGTTACGGCCCACCGTCGACGGGTGGCTACAGCCCTCCGGCCTCCCCCGGCGTCTACGGGGCTCCTACCTCTGGCGGCTACAACCCACCCTCGTCGGGTGGCTACGGCCCTCCGCCGTCCGGTGGTTACGGTCCTCCACCGGACGGCTTCGGCCCACCTCCGGGAGGCGACGGGCCTCCTTCCGGGGACTACGGTTCGCCGGAACAAGGAGGCGGCCTGCCTCCCGGGCGCAGCGGCGGTGGATGGCCACCGCCTCCACCGCCCGGACCCCCGTCCGGGCCCGGCGGTCACCGCGGAGGACGGCGTCGCAACAGCCTGCTCCTCGTCATCGCGGTGATCGTCGGTGTCGGCGTCATCGTCGCCGTGGCGGTGGCGGCCATGGGCGGCGGGGGCAAAGGCAAGAAGTCCCCCAGCGAGAGCACCGAGAGCACCGGGCGGTCGCCGAGTCCCTCGCTGAGTCTCCCGTCCGGATTTCCGTCGCTCCCCTCAAGCCTGCCCAGTGTCGTGCCGTCGCTTCCCTCGGATCTGCCCACCGGGCTGGTCCCCAGCGACCTGCGATCCCTCTTCCCGTCCCTCGCGGACGACGATGTGCCCTACTACCTGCTCCGGAAGGGCGATTGTTTCGACGCGGACGACGCCCTGCCCGGACAGGCCGCCAAGCGCAAGTGCACCCAGCCGCACGACGCCGAGGTCGTGACGGTCTCCGAGCTCAATGGCACCTACACGACGGAGGCGGCCCTCAAGAAGGCCGCGTCCGCGCTGTGCGAGGCCCCGCTGCAGCGAAAGGCGGCGAACCAGGCGGCCGGCACGGTGAGCCAGACACTCGTGCAGTACCCGGACACCGGGAGCTACGTGACCGGCATCGACAAGGTCGCGTGCAGCCTGGCCGCGGACCTCGGTGAGGGCACCCACAAGCTCACCGGGCCGCTGAAATGAGCGGTACGCGTGCGTGGCCGTCGTCCATCGTCCACGCACGCGTACCGCACTGAGGGATTTCCGGGATCAGATCCCGCGCGGCAGTCGCACGTAGGTGACAGTCGTCTCGACACCGCTGTCCACGAGCCGCCCCTGCGCGTCGAAGGCACCCGTTCCGGCGGTCATCCCGAAGTCGTTGTCGTTGATGAGGGCGAGGGTGCCGTGGTCCACGCGCGCGACGCCCTCGATCTTGCCGGGCACCCCGGCGACGGTACCCAGGTCCACGACCAGACGCTTCGAGAGCACCGGAACGCCGGCCGACGCAGGGTCGTCCAACTGCTCGAGCGACGGCGACGTGGTGTCACTGTCGTACGGGCCGCCGAGGATGTTCGCGCTCCGCGTGAGCCGCACCGACTGCAGACGGGCCGCCTTGTCGGTGCGCTCCTCCACGAGCAGTCGGTCGCCGCCCACGGCCACCACGGAGGAGATCTTCAGCTCGGACGTGTCGTCCTCGCTCGGGTCGACCACGTTCACCGCGTCGAAGCGGTACG
Organism: Streptomyces sp. NPDC059371; assembly: GCF_042751995.1. NCBI lineage: Bacteria > Bacillati > Actinomycetota > Actinomycetes > Kitasatosporales > Streptomycetaceae > Streptomyces > Streptomyces sp. NPDC059371. Next base: position 63,203 of record NZ_JBHYXD010000001.1, read on the forward strand.
CGTACTCGGCGGTCACGGCCCGCTTCCCGGGCGAGAAGCGCAGCAGTCGCGTGGTGCGCGACGCGTTGCCCGCGTCCGCGTCCGGGAGCGAGAGGGGGCTCTGCAGCGCCATCACCAGATCACCGTCGGGGAGCTGGGCCAGCCCTTCGAGACCGCGGTTGGTCTTGCGGTGCAGCAGGACGGCGGGCAGCGCCTCGACGACCGGGTAGTCCGCGCCGGTCAGCTTGAGGCCCTTGGGGACATAGCGCGTGAGGACCTTCCCACGCGCGGAGACGTGGACCAGCGACGGGCTGTACTCGTCCACGAGCCAGAACGAGCCGTCCTTGGCCCGCACGATGCCCTCGGTGTCCAGGCCGTTCGCGTTGTACGGGGAGGGGGGTCTGGGCGTTGTAGGAGTACGGTGCCTCGTCGCGCCCCGCCTGGTTGGACAGGCCGGTGACCGCCTTCCCGGACGATGTGGTGATCGGGATCGAGTCGATCACCTTCACGGTGTCACCAGAGACCCGGATCTTCACGATCGCCGGGTCGAAGCCCGGAACCGGGAACGTCCGCCGCTTCGTGCCGTCCACCTTGATCTGACCGTTGGGCCCCCGGTCGGTGACCGTCCAGAACTCGCCCTTGCGCCCGGTCGGGTAGATGTCGCTGCCGATGCCGCCGAGATCGACACCACGGTCGTCGTCCACGGTGCCGGGCAGCAGCGCGTTGCTGAACGAGCCGAGCGGGATGTCCCCGAGGGTCGCGGTGCGCGTCACGCGCGGCTGCGCCGGTCCGGGCGTCGCGTCCGCGGTGCCGGCCAGCACGAATGCGGCCAGCATGGCGAGCGGCACGCCCAGGGCGACGGATCGGTGGATGTGCGGCTTGCCGGCGACATGCGGGGACATCAGGCCTCCTGGGTCACAAGTTCGTTGACAGCGGCCAGAGTTGGCCCCGGCGTCGAACGGTTTGCGACGCGAGGGTGAACGCCGTGCGTCAGACAGTCATCGGGTCCGCGTCTGTCGACGCGAAGGCGGTCTCAGGGTTGAGTAGGGGGTGCGCGTCAGGGACGTATCAGGGTCGCGGTCCGGAACCGTGGGACGCGGGGACCCGTTCTCAGGACAGAGAGCGGCAGCAGCCGCGGAGGAGGCGACACATGTCGAAGAACGCGAAGATCGCCGCAGGAGGTGTGGCGGTCGGCCTGATTCTGTGGATCTGGCTGCCCTGGTGGGCCGCCTTCCTGATCGTGCTGGGAGTTCCGGCGGCCGCGTATCTGGCGCTGGACCCCTCACAGCGGCGCAGGCTGCGCCGTGTCACCCGCAAGGAGCTCGGCCGCTGAGGAGTGACCGCCCGGCGGCGATCCGTCCGTCGGGCGTCCCTCCGCTCACCGCGGACGGTGAGCGGCGGGGCCCCCGTGACGAAAGCGCGGGGGCGCTCGATAGCCGGGTGAACGGGACTCCACCAGGGACGGGCGCACATCTCGGGGGGACCC
>NZ_JBHYXD010000001.1:64677-106173 GCF_042751995.1 Streptomyces sp. NPDC059371
CCTGCCCGCCCCCCGGGCGGCGCGCCCCCCCCGCGCGCAGCCCGCCCGCGGGGGCCCCCCCCCCCACCGCGCGCCGGACCCCGCCCGGGGCCGGCGTGACGAACGCGCGGGGCCGGTCGAGAGCCGTGTCACGGGGACTCCACGTGGCACGGTCGCTCAGCTCGGGCGGACCGCCATCTTGTCCAGAGCCTCCAGGAGGCCGGGCAGCTCCGGTCCGCGACCGATGGGCAGGACCTCGCCGGGTTCCTCGTCTAGCAGGACGAACGCGATGTCGTCGGTCCTGGCGACCAGCGACCAGCCGGGACCGTCGGCGCGCAGCGTGCGGGCGTCACCGGTGGCGAAGGACGAGCGGACACGGCCCAGCGGGGGCGGGGTGTCCACGTACGAGCGTGCCTCGGCGAGAACGCGGCGGATCCCGGCGCGGTTCACGCCCTTGCCCTCATCCTCACCGTCGCCCTGGGAGTCCTGCGACTCCTGAGCGTCCTCGGCGTCGCCGGGGGAGCCGTCGGCACCCTCCGACGGCGCGAACTCGCTGTCGTCGATCTGCTCGCGCCACTGGGCCCACCGCAGCGCGATCTCGTCCGCGCCGAGGCGTCGCTGGGCCGGTCCCCATTCGGTGGTGTCCGGCGGGCTGAGCGGAGGCCGCTCCGTGAGCTCGGCCGACGGATCGTGCGGAGCCGGCACCCCGGGGGCCGATACCGCTACCTCGAGAGGCCAGCCCGGCAGCGCGGCGACGACCGTCCGCTCGTCCGGCGAGAGCTCGTGTTCCATCCCGCAGTCCCAGGACGCGATGGCGACGGCGACCAGGGAGACGTCGTCGATGACGACGGTCCAGCGCGCGCCCTCCCCGTCCTGGCCGAGCACCAGCCCGTACCCCTCCGCGAGAGGCGCGAGGTCGAGCGTCGCGCAGGCCTCCGGGTAGTCGTCACCGAGCACGCTGGGGAATTTCGCCGGCGTCAGCAATACCGCCGTCAGCACATACAGCGCGTCGTCGTCCCCGGTGGCGACGGCGTCTTCGTCCGTCCCGGCCATTCCAGCCTCCCGATCGCTCCATCTGTCGGCGCACCCTAAGCGACGGGAAGGCGCTTGTCACGGTCCCGAAACCCGTGCGGAGCTGCAGCTATCCGGCTGGACAGGGGCGAAACGCCCTCGCGGGTCCGCCCGGTCAGGCCGCGGGCAGTCCGAGCAGGGTGCGGGCGACCGCCTGCGGTGACTCGTCGCGTTCGCGGGCGAGGGCGACAACAGCCCGGCAGGCCAGCTCGTTGACCCCGAACGACAGGGCCTCCGGCGACACCCAGGCGGCTGCCTCGTCGATCTGATCCTGGTCGTCCTCCGCGCACGCGGCCACGTACACCGCGGCGGCCTCGAACAGGTTGTATGTGCGCTTTCTCTCTTTGCCGGCCGTCTCCCGCGCGCCCCTCTCGGGCCGCCCGGCCGTGGTCCTGCGCCCGATCGAGCGGAGCCTGCCGAGTATGCCGGTCATCCGGTCACCATCCCCTGCGTCATCGCTGATCGTGCGGTTGCCGCTACCCAACGTAGAGATGGAGCTGTGGTGGCAGAAGAGGGGCGGCCCGGTGAAACCGGATCTCGTGTCAGCGGCGCGCCGCGTCGAGTGAGCCGAGGGTGGTCCGCAGCCAGGCCAGCTCGGCCTGGCTGGTCGCCCGCGCGATGGTCAGGATGCCGCGCCGGAAGGGGTCGTCCAGCTCCTCGGCCCGGAGCGGCCGGTCGCCGTCGTAGAAGAAGCTCGCGGGCTCCTCCAGGAAGGCCAGCCTGCGGCGCAGCACGGCGGCCTGCGCCTCGGGGTCCGGCAGATGTCGGAGGAAGGCGAGCACCGTGAACCACCGGTTCTCGTCGGTGATGTCCCGCCGCGCCGGTTCCGCGAGCCTGCGGCGCAGTTCGCGCCCGCCCTCCTCGGTGAGGGTCAGGACGTGCCGAGGGGCGGCGACGGAGCCGGGCTGTGTGGCCCGTTCCAGGAGCTGCGCGTTCTCCAGCCGCTTGATCGCGGGATACAGCGTGCTCTCCGCAACCGGCTTCACATGCCCCGTCAGCGCGGTGATGCGCTTGCGCAGCTCGTAGCCGTGCAACGGGGCGTCGAACAGAAATCCAAGGATGGCCAGCTCCAGCATGTCCTCATTCTGTCGCACCGACGCTGTACATCGCTTCATCAATACATCGGAACCGATGTATGCTCCTCGAGTTGTGGAAAACGAAGGAACGGCGACAGGGGGAGAGCGCTGTGCGGCAGGCGGAGTTCGACGGCAGGGGGAGCATGATCCGCTGGACGGAGGCGGCGGGTGGTGGCCCCGCGCGCGTGTACGTGCACGGCCTGGGCTCGGCCTCGACGGTCTACAACGCCCACATCGCGGCCCGGCCCGAACTGGCGGGCCGCCGCACCCTGTTCGTCGACCTGCCCGGCCACGGCATCAGCGACCGGCCCGCCGGCTTCGGCTACACCTTGGAGGACCACGCCACGGCCCTGGGGGCAGCCCTGGACGCCGCCCATGTCGCCGGGGCGGAACTCGTCGGACACAGCATGGGCGGATCGGTGGCCGTCGTGCTCGCGCATCGCCGCCCCGAGCTCGTCTCACGGCTCGTCCTCGTGGAGGCCAACCTCGATCCGCGGCCTCCGGTCACCGCGGGCAGCAGCGGCATCGCCTCGTACGAGGAGGACGACTACGTCGACAAGGGCGGTCACGCGCGCGTGCTCGAAATGGTCGGCCGGCTCTGGGCCGCGACCATGCGTCTCGCCGATCCACGCGCCCTGCACCGCTCGGCGACAGGACTCGCCCGGGGCACCACCCCGACGATGCGTCAGATGCTCGTGGATCTGACGATGGAGCGCCTGTACCTTCAGGGCGAGCTCAGTGGCGAACTCCCGGACGTCGACGGCCTGGAAGCGGCAGGGGTGCGTGTCGTGAACGTGCCGGGTGCCGGACACAACATCATGTTCGACAACCCCGACGCGTTCGCGGCGGCCGTCGCAGGCACGGTCTGACAGTCGTTCGCCGGGTCCGGCCGGTGCTCACGCCGGCAAAGGCCGACGGTCGTCCCCGGCGAAGGGCCGACGGTCATCCCCGGCGTACGGCCAGCGCGAGGAAGCGGGCGTCCTCGTCCACGTACGAGGTCATGTCCCAGCCCGAACCGGCCAGCAGGGGCCCCAGGTTGTGCTTCGCGCGCAGGTCGTCCGGAGTGATCTGACGGCCCTGTCGGGCCGCGAGCGCGGCCCGGCCGATCGGGTGGAAGAGAGCGAGTGTGCCACCGGGCCGTACCACCCGGGCCAACTCGACGAGATTCTCAGCCGGGTTCGGCAGATGCGCGACGAGGCCGGCGGCGAACACGGCGTCCAGCGAATCGTCACGCAGCGGCAGCGCGGTGACATCTGCCAGCAGCAGCCGCCCCTCCCGGTTCCGTCCGGCCCGGACGGCGGCCTCCAGCATGGCCGGAGTCAGATCGGCTCCGACGACCACCCCGGTGCCGCCCACGGCCGCTCGCAGCGGGGGCAGCGCACGCCCTGTGCCACAGCCCGCGTCGAGCACGCGGTCACCCGCGCGGAGCCGCATGCGCACCACTGCGTCCGCGTAGGCGGGACCGTCGTCGGGGAAACGGCTGTCCCAGCCGGCGGCGCGCGCACCGAAGAACTCCTGGACGTGTGTGTGGTCGTCGCTCATGTGCTGCATGATCTCTCACCGACACGAAGGACGGCGCGGTGCACACGTTCGAGCCCCAGGCGATCGCTCGGGCGCACCTCTTCATCACTTTGCATCAGCTTTCGAAACGCGCCCCCGTCGTGCGCCCCAGTGCGCACTAGCGTCCCGGGGCCATGGGACACCTGGACCACGCCGCCTTCGGCTGGCTGACCCCCGCTCTGTCGTACGCAATGGCCTGCACAGGGTCCGCACTGGGGCTGCGCTGTACGGTCCGCGGACTCGACGCCACCGGCCGGTCGCGCCGCAACTGGCTGCTCACGGCGGCCTCCGCGCTCGGTACGGGCATCTGGACGATGCACTTCGTGGCGATGCTGGGCTTCGGTGTCACGGGCACGGAGATCCGTTACAACGTGCCTCTGACGATCTTCAGCCTGCTGATCGCGATGACCGTCGTCGGCGCGGGCCTCTTCGCCGTCGCCTACAGCCGTGACCGGCGCCGCGCACTCGTCCTCGGCGGTCTCACCGCCGGGTTCGGCATCGCGAGCATGCACTATCTGGGGATGGCGGCGCTGCGGCTGCACGGCCAGGTGCACTACGACCCGGCGCTCGTCGCCCTCTCCGTCATGATCGGCGTGATCACGGCGACCGCCGCCCTGTGGGCCGCGCTCTCCATCAGGTCTCCCGTGGCCGTCGCCATCGCCTCCCTCGTCATGGGCGGTGCGGTGAGCAGCATGCACTACACCGGGATGATGGCCGTGAGCGTACGCGTCAGCCCTTCGAGCGACGCGCTGCCGGGCGCCACGGCGATGCAGTTCATCTTCCCGCTCGCCGTCGGCCTCGGTTCCTACCTCTTCCTGACAGCGGCCTTCGTCGCGCTGTCCCCGATGTCCGGCCGAGCCGAAGCGTCCGCGACGGCCCGGCGGCCGGTCGAGGGCGTCCCCCGCTGACGCCGGTGCCGCAGCCGCGCGGCCCGGACGGCACACCCGACCCTCTCCGATCGAGGAGGCCATGCGTACACCCCGCAGGACCACCACAGCAGGCGCCCAGCCATCGCCCCCGCGGCGCGGCCGTCGGGCGCACGCGGGCCCACCGGCGGACGAGGGGGACATCGGTGACCTCCTCGACGGACCAACGCCCGAAGCGCTCACGCGCGCGGGACGGTGGGGCATCCGGCCCCGAACCGTCCGGGCCAAGATCGTCAGCCTGCTGATGGTGCCCATCGTCTCCTTGCTCGCTCTGTGGGCCTACGCCACTGTGAGCACGGCGCAGGACGTCGCACGGCTGCGGCAGTCGCAGCGTGTGGACTCCACGGTCCGCGCCCCTGTCGACGCCGCGGTCGCCGCGCTCCAGGCCGAACGGGCGGAGGCCGTCCGATATGCGACCGACCCCGCCGCCGTCTCGCCGGGCGACTTCGAGGACCTCTCACGACTCACCGACCGCGCCGTGGCGAAGCTCCGCCTGGGAGACCACAACACCGTCGCCGACGGCGCGGACCTGCCCGACGGAGTCACCGGGCGCCTCGCCGCCTTCGTCGCCGACGCGGAGCGACTGACGTCGCTGCGCGCCGGCGTACAGGAACGCCGTACCGGATGGGAGGAGGCGTACGGCGAGTACACCAGGACCATTTCGACGGCGTTCGGCGTCGAAGGCGCGCTCACCGGCATCTCCGGCACTGCCATGCGCACGGACGCACGTGTCCTCCTCGAATTCTCCCGGGCGGGGGAGGCGCTCGCCCAGGAGGACGCCGTGCTCGGCGGGGCCCGGCTCGCCGGGACCCTCGACGGTGAGCGGCTCCGACTGTTCACGGGCGCCGTGGACACGCGCCGCACCCTCACGGACGCCGCGACGCCGGACCTCGACGGGCCCGAACGGACCGCCTGGAACGATCTCGTGGAAGGGAGCGCGTACGACGACGTGCGCGCCGTCGAGGACAAGGTGCTCCTCTCGCGCCCCGGGCCCAAGGCGCTCGACGCCGCGCCGGAGGCCGCCTGGAGCATCGCTCACGAGCGCGTCGGCGACGGAATGCGTACGGTCGAGGCCGACGCGGGTCGCGTGTCCGCGGACGACGCGAACGACCCGCTCGGGAACGCCCTGCTCACCCCCGCCGGCGCCGCGGTCCTCTTCGGCCTCGCCGCCGTCATCGCCTCGCTGATCATCTCCGTACGCATCGGACGCGACCTCGTGGTCGAACTCGTAGGGCTGCGCGACGGCGCTCTGGACATCGCCCACCGGAAGCTCCCCGAAGCCATGCGCAGGCTGCGCGCGGGCGAGCCGGTGGACGTCGACGACGAGGCACCGCCGGGACGGCCCTCCGAGGACGAGACCGGACAGGTCGCCCAGGCGCTGAACACCGTGCACAGGGCCGCTCTGAGTGCCGCGGTCGAACGCGCGGAACTGGCCGGAGGCATCTCCGGGGTGTTCGTCAACCTGGCCCGGCGCAGCCAGGTCCTCGTGCACCGTCAGTTGAACCTCCTGGACGCCATGGAGCGCAGGTCCGAAGACCCCGACGAGCTGAGCGACCTGTTCCGCCTCGACCACCTCACCACGAGGATGCGGCGTCACGCGGAGAGCCTCATCATCCTTTCCGGAGCCGCGCCCGGACGGGCGTGGCGCAGGCCCGTCTCACTCACGAACGTGGTCCGGGCGGCGGTCTCCGAGGTCGAGGACTACGCGCGCGTGGAGGTACGGCAGCTCCCCGAGGCGGCCGTCGTCGGCGGAGCGGTCGCCGACCTCACCCACCTGCTGGCGGAACTCGTCGAGAACGCCGCGCAGTTCTCGCCCCCGCACACGCGGGTGCGGATCACCGGCGAACCGGTCGCGAACGGCTACGCGATCGAGATCGAGGACCGGGGACTGGGCATGGGCAAGGACCGGATCGCGGAGGCCAACCTCCGTATCGAGCGGTCCGAAGCCCTCGACCTGTACGACAGCGACCGGCTGGGCCTCTTCGTGATCAGCCGGCTCTCGGCCCGGCACGGCATCAAGGTGCATCTGCAGGCCTCTCCCTACGGAGGGACGACCGCGGTCGTGCTGCTGCCCACGGCACTGCTGCAGGACGGTCCGATGGAACGTTCCCTCCGTGAGGCCGACACGGACGGGCCGACGCCGGAAAGGGAGTACGCGCGCGTGCCGGTCGCTCCGGAGCCCGACGCCGTCGAAGCCGTCACGGAGCGGCCCGCACTGGTCCCCCCGCGACCGAGAGCTTCCGGGGAGCGGACGAACGGATCGCCGGGGACGCCGCCCCCGGCGAACGGTACGAAGAAGACCGCTCTGCCGGACGTCGCGCTCCTCCGTCCGCAACGACCCGAGGAGGACTCCGGAGGATCCGGCGGACTTCCCCGCAGGGTGCGCCAGGCGAACCTGGCCCCCCAACTGCGCGAACTGCGTTCCGACGAGCCGGTGGAACCCCCCGTGCCCCCGTCGGACGACGAGCGCACACCCGAAGTCGTACGGGCCCGCATGACCGCGTACCGGGCCGGCTGGGCACGAGGCGGCGGCCGGTCACCCGGCGTCGGCGCAACTCCGGGCCCCGCAGGGGGCACTGACAGCAGCGAAGGAGACCCCTCATGATCCAGAATCCGAGCCCGGACGGCGTTCAGCGGTCCGGTGAACTCGACTGGCTGCTGGACGACATGGTGCTGCGCGTGACCGAAGTACGGCACGCCGTGGTGCTGTCGAACGACGGACTGGCGGTGGGCGCGTCCACCGCCCTGCGGCGCGAGGACGCCGAACACCTCGCGGCCGTCGCCTCCGGATTCCACAGCCTGGCCAAGGGAGCGGGCCGCCACTTCGGCGCGGGCGGGGTGCGCCAGACGATGGTGGAGATGGACGAGGGCTTCCTGTTCGTGGCCGCCGCGGGGGACGGCTCATGCCTCGCCGTCCTGACCACGGTCACCGCGGACATCGGCCTCGTGGCGTACGAGATGGCGCGTCTGGTCAAGCGTGTCGGCGAGCATCTTCACGCCCCGCCCCGGGTCGGCGCACAGCCGCCCGCGGCAGGATGACCGGGGACGGCCCGCACAGATGACCGAGGACGCGCCGGACACCCCGGCATGGCCGGGCAGCCAGTGGTACGACCAGGAGGCGGGCCCGCTCGTCCGGCCCTACGCCGTGACGGGCGGTCGCACCACAGCCGGTCCGGCCGGGACGCACTTCGATCTGATCGCCCTGGTCACGCTCGACGGGGCGGCGCCAGGGGCCGATGAGGACACCTGGCTCGGCCCGGAGCACCGGACGATGATCGAACTGTGCCGAGCCGAGACCCAGTCGGTCGCCGAACTGGCCGCGGGCACCGGACTTCCCGTGGGCGTGGTCAGGGTGCTGCTGGGCGACCTCCTGGAACGTGGCTGTGTCACCGTCAACCGACCGGTTCCGCCCGCGCACCTGCCCGACGAGCGAATCCTCCGTGAGGTGATCGAGGGGCTGAGGGCTCTCTAGGCGATCCACATCGATCGGCGTCACGGCCGTTCACGCTCACTCCTGGACACAGAACGCGCGCGTTCCGGTCGCGAGGGGCAATCTGCGGTCCAATCCCCGTCCGGCCGGGCCGTAGTTGTCATGATGCTGGCTTCGCTCGCCCGTACAGACGCATCGATGCCGGCCGTCGCCGGCACTCCCGAGAGAAGTGATCCATGGTCTCCGAGAACTCCGACGCCACGGGTGGCGACCCGACCGCCATGGCGCTGAAGATATTGGTCGCCGGCGGGTTCGGCGTCGGGAAGACCACCCTGGTGGGCGCGGTCAGCGAGATCCGGCCGCTGCGTACCGAGGAACTGCTGAGCGAAGCCGGTCGTTCCGTCGACGAGACCGACGGCGTGGCCCAGAAGATCACCACCACAGTGGCCATGGACTTCGGACGCATCACCATCCGTTCAGGGCTCTCGCTCTATCTCTTCGGAACACCTGGCCAAGACCGGTTCTGGTTCCTGTGGGACGAACTGTCGACGGGAGCTCTGGGCGCTGTCGTCCTCGCCGACACCCGACGGCTCGAGGACTGTTTCCCCGCGGTGGACTACTTCGAGCACCGCCGGATTCCCTTCGTCGTGGCCGTCAACTGCTTCCCGGGCGCTCGCGCGTACGGGACCCAGGACGTCTCCCGCGCCCTCGACCTCGACCGAGGTACGCCCGTGGTCCTTTGCGACGCCCGTGACCGCGACTCCGGGAAGGAGGTGCTGATCCGGCTCGTGGAGTACGCGGGGAGGGTGTACACCGCCCGACTGCTCGAATCCGTCGGCTGAGGGCGCCCGCCGTCGCCTCGGCACAGCCCGGCCCCACGCCACCATCGCACGGCCTGCCCGCGGTGCCACCGTTCGTGCCCGCTCGTCGGCCATCTTCTCTGCCATGCCGCCCAGGCGCCTTGCCGGGACGGCGGGAGTGGGGAAGGCTTGCTGGTCGAATCCTCCGGCCGGGGGAGCAGCACACGGGGAGACCGGAACATGGAACAGAACACGGGACTCGGCTGGTTGCTGGACGAGCTCACCCAGCGCGTCGAGCACGTTCGGCATGCGCTGGTGCTGTCCAACGACGGGCTGGTGACGGGCGCGAGCACAGGACTCCGACGCGAGGACGCGGAACACCTCGCCGCGGTCTCGTCGGGACTGCACAGCCTGGCCAAGGGCTCCGGCCGCCATTTCGGCGCGGGGCAGGTACGCCAGACGATGGTCGAGTTCGACGACGCGGTTCTCTTCGTCACCGCGGCCGGCTCGGGCAGTTGTCTGTCCGTCCTCAGCGGGGCGGAGGCGGACATCGGGCAGGTCGCCTATGAGATGACGTTGCTGGTGAACCGCGTCGGAGAACACCTTCGCGTGGACGCGCGGCAACCGGAAGGCAAGCCTGCTTCAGACTTCTGACCTGCTGATATGTCGCCGTGGCTGAGGTTTTCCACAGGCTCGCCACGATGTCCGACAAGCCGGATACGGTTTTTCCCGAGGCGAACGCACACCGGCGCGAGCCTCCGACACCACAGGGGAGACCGTCATGTCCGCGACCACGATTACGCAGTCCGCCACCGTCCCGCTCAGCCGGGCCGCACGGGAACTGGAGCTCAGGCGAGGTGAATTCGACCTGGCCCTGCAACTCGGCTGTGTGCGCTCGGTTCCCGACGAGGGAGGCGGGGGACGCCGGATCGCACGCGCGGAGATCGACCGGGTACGAGCCGAAGCCGGCTTCCCGGAGACGCTGCGCGGGCGGGTCAAAGCCGTCGGCACGACGGAGGGCGCCGCCCTCGTCGGTGTGACGACCGCCCGGTTCACACGCCTCGCCCGCCTGGGACTGGTCGTGCCGGTCAAGTTCTATCTCAACCGGTACCGGGTCGTCGTCTGGCTCTACCTCGCCGAGGAACTACGGCAGTTCGCGGCGGACGAGCAGATCGCGCCGCTGCTGAGCGGCCGCACACCGGAAGGCCTCCGGGACCAGTTGGGCGAAGGCCTCGACCTTCGTCCCCGCAACTGGCGTGGCCGTCACCTGGGGTTCCTGCTGCGGCAGACCGAGGATCCCTGGGCCCGTGCCGCGGCGGTGGCGTCTCTGCTCGACCCCGTGCACGTGACCGAGATCGTCAAGGATCCCTACGAGCGCGCGCATCTCAACCGTCTTATGCCCGCGCCTGTTTCACGGGCCGCGCCGGACTCGCCCGGCGCCCGGATCAACGAACGCATCACGACGGCGGACCACCAGGACGAGATCGGCTGGCTGAGGGCCGACCTGGGGCAGAGCGTCATGGAAGCCAGGGAAGTCCGTCCCGCGCCCCGCCCGACATCGGACGCCCCGACCGTCCCGGCGCCCATCCCGGCGCCCGCGTCGTCGGCGGGTCGACCGACCGGGGCTCCACCGCCGGCCGACCGGACCTCACCCGCCGGTTCCCCGCGCGCCGAACGACACCACTTGGCCGCCGCGGACGCCCCGCTCACACGGCCGGAGTCCGCACGGTCGCAGAGGCTGCTCGCTTGGCTGCGTCGCAGGAGCCCGGACGAGTCCGCCTACAGGGCTCTGAACAGTCCCTCCTGCACGACCGAGACGAGCAGGCGTCCTTCGAGGTCGTAGATGCGCCCGCGGGCCAGACCTCGGCCACCCGTCGCGATCGGCGACTCCTGGTCGTACAGGAACCACTCGTCCGCGCGGAACGGCCGGTGGAACCACATGGCGTGGTCCAGCGAAGCCATGTCGAAACCGCGCGGACCCCACAGCGGTTCCACCGGGATGCGGACGGCGTCCAGGAGAGTCATGTCGCTCGCGTAGGTGAGAGCGCAGGTGTGCACGAGCGGGTCGTCGCCCAGCGGCCCGACGGCACGCATCCACACAGCACTGCGGGGCTCGGCGCCCTTGACCTCCTCGGGTGTCCAGCGCAGCCGGTCCACATAGCGGATGTCGAACGGCTGGCGCCGCGCCATGCGTTCCAGCGTTTCGGGCAGCGCGCCCAGATGCTCCTTGATCTCCTGCGTCACCGTCGGCAGGGACTCGGGGTCCGGCACCTCGCGGGCCGGCGGCAACTGGTGCTCGAAGCTCCCTTCCTCGGGCTTGTGAAAGGAGGCGGTCAGATTGAAGATCGTGCGGCCCTGCTGCACGGCGGTGACGCGGCGCGTGGTGAACGACCGCCCGTCCCGCACCCGTTCGACCTGGTACACGATCGGGACGCCCGGCCGGCCCGGACGCAGGAAGTACGCGTGCAACGAGTGCACCGGCCGGTCGCCCTCCGTGGTGCGGCCCGCGGCGACCAGCGCCTGGCCCGCAACCTGGCCGCCGAAGACGCGCTGCAGCGACTCCTGCGGGCTGCGGCCGCGGAAGATGTTGACCTCGATCTGCTCCAGGTCGAGCAGGTCGACGAGCCTCTCGGCCGGGTTCGTCATCGGTGGGGTTCTCCTGTACTCAGAGCTGTCCGACGGCGGTGACCTTGACGATGGCACGGCCCTCGGCGTCCGAGGCCGTGAGGTCGACCTCCGCGCTGATGCCCCAGTCGTGGTCGCCGTTCGGGTCGGCGAAGGTCTGGCGGACGCGCCACAGACCGTTCTGCGGCTCCTCCACGATCGAGAGCAGCTTGGGGCCACGGGCGTCGGGGCCGGTGCCGAGGTCCTCGTACTCGTCCCAGTACTTGTCCATCGCCTCGCCCCACGCGTCGGCGTTCCAGCCGGAATCTCCGTCCATCTCGCCGAGTTCGCCGACGTTGTCCAGAGCGGCCAGCTCGACCCTGCGGAACATCGCGTTGCGCACGAGGACACGGAAGGCCCGGGCGTTCGCGGTGACCGGCTTGACCTGGTCGGCCCTCTCCTGGGCCTCCTCTGCCGTCATCACCTCGGGGTTGGCGAGCTGTTCCCACTCGTCGAGCAGGCTGGAGTCGACCTGGCGCACCAGCTCGCCCAGCCAGGCGATCAGGTCCTCCAGGTCCTCGGACTTGAGGTCGTCCGGGACGGTGTGCTCGAGGGCCTTGTAGGCGCTGGCCAGGTAGCGCAGGACGATGCCCTCGGTGCGGGCGAGCTCGTAGAAGGAGACGAACTCGGTGAAGGACATGGCTCGTTCGTACATGTCACGGATGACGGACTTCGGCGACAGCGGGTGGTCGCCGACCCACGGATGGCTCTGGCGGTAGGTGTTGTACGCGTGGAAGAGCAGTTCCTCCAGAGGCTTGGGGTACGTCACCTCCTGGAGCCGCTCCATGCGCTCCTCGTACTCGATGCCGTCGGACTTCATCGCGGCCACGGCCTCGCCACGGGCCTTGTTCTGCTGGGCCGCGAGGATCTGCCGCGGTTCGTCCAGCGTGGACTCCACGACGGACACCATGTCCAGGGCGTACGACGGGGAATCGGGGTCCAGCAGGTCGAAGGCGGCGAGCGCGAACGTCGACAGAGGCTGGTTGAGCGCGAAGTCCTGCTGGAGATCGACGGTCAGCCGCACGATGCGGCCCGTCGGGTCCGGCTCGTCGAGCTTCTCCACGATGCCGCCGTCGAGGAGCGAACGGTAGATCGCGATGGCCCGGCGGATGTGCCGCAACTGCTGCTTGCGCGGCTCGTGGTTGTCCTCGAGAAGATGCCGCATCGCCTCGAAGGCGTTGCCGGGCCGTGCGATCACCGAGAGCAGCATGGTGTGCGTCACGCGGAAGCGCGAGGTCAGCTGCTCGGGATCGGAGGTGATCAGCTTCTCGAAGGTGCTGTCCGTCCAGCCCACGAAGCCCTCGGGAGCCTTCTTGCGCACCACCTTGCGGCGCTTCTTCGGGTCGTCGCCCGCCTTGGCGAGCGACTTCTCGTTCTCGATGACGTGCTCCGGCGCCTGGGCGACGACGTAGCCCGCCGTGTCGAAGCCCGCGCGCCCGGCCCGGCCGGCGATCTGGTGGAACTCACGGGCGCGCAGCGTACGCACCCGGGTCCCGTCGTACTTCGTCAGCGCGGTGAACAGCACCGTGCGGATGGGGACGTTGACACCCACACCCAGAGTGTCCGTGCCGCAGATGACCTTCAGGAGACCGGCCTGGGCCAGCTTCTCCACCAGACGCCGGTACTTGGGCAGCATGCCGGCGTGGTGCACACCGATGCCGTGGCGTACGTAACGGGAGAGGTTGCGGCCGAACTTGGTCGTGAACCGGAAGTTGCCGATGAGCTCGGCGATCTGGTCCTTCTCCTCGCGCGTGCACATGTTGATGCTCATCAGCGCCTGCGCCCGCTCCACGGCCTGCGCCTGGGTGAAGTGCACGATGTAGACCGGGGCCTGCTTCGTGGCGAGCAGCTCGGTGAGCGTCTCCGTCAGTGGAGTGAGTACGTACTCGTAGGAGAGCGGGACGGGCCGGGTCGCCGAGCGGACCACCGTCGTCGGGCGGCCGGTGCGGCGCGTGAGGTCCTTCTCGAACATCGAGACGTCGCCGAGCGTCGCCGACATCAGGATGAACTGCGCCTGCGGAAGTTCCAGGATCGGGATCTGCCAGGCCCAGCCCCGGTCGCCCTCGGCGTAGAAGTGGAACTCGTCCATGACGACCTGACCGACGTCGGCGTGCTTGCCGTCCCGCAGGGCGATCGATGCGAGGACCTCGGCGGTGCAGCAGATGACCGGGGCGTCGGCGTTCACGGAGGCGTCGCCGGTGAGCATGCCGACGTTCTCGGTGCCGAACATCTTGCACAGCTCGAAGAACTTCTCCGAGACGAGCGCCTTGATCGGCGCCGTGTAGAAGGTGACCTCGTCCCGGGCGAGCGCGGCGAAGTGCGCCCCCGCGGCGATCATGCTCTTTCCCGAGCCGGTGGGTGTCGAGACGATCACGTTCGCACCCGAGACAACCTCGATCAGCGCCTCCTCCTGGTGGGAGTAGAGGGTGAGACCGCGTTCCCCGGCCCACGACTCGAAGGCTTCGTAGAGGGCGTCGGGGTCTGTGGTCTGCGGGAGCTGATCGATAAGGGTCACGCCCCCATCTTGCCTGTCGATACACGTGATGGGGGAATCGGATGTTCGAGGGAAGATCACGACCGCTACGCTGTGGCGCCGGTGACGCGTCAGCGTGCACGGGCAACTGGACAGCGTTGCAAGAGAAATGGGGCGGGGAACGGCCATGATGGGACCAGCACACTCACTGTCGGGGGCCGCGGCCTGGCTCGGCGTCGGAGCGGCGGCCGCCGCGGCCGGCCATGCCATGCCCTGGCCGGTCCTGCTCGTCGGCGCCCTGATCTGCGCCGGCGCAGCTCTCGCCCCGGATCTGGACCACCACGCCGCCACCATCTCGAACGCCTTCGGACCGGTGTCGCGAAGGCTGTGCGAGATCGTCGACAAGCTCTCCTACGCCGCCTACAAGGGGACCCGCAAGCCGGGCGACCCCCGGCGCAGCGGCGGACACCGGACGCTGACCCACACCTGGGTGTGGGCGGTGGCGGTCGGATCGGGCACGGCGGTCCTGGCGATCACCTGTGGTCGCTGGGCGGTCCTCGGCATCCTCTTCGTGCACATGGTGCTCGCCATCGAGGGTCTGCTGTGGCGAGCCGCCCGCGGTTCGAGCAGCAACGTCCTGGTCTGGCTGCTCGCCGCGACGACCTCCTGGATCCTCGCGCAGACCCTGGACAAGCCGGGCAACGGCTCGGACTGGCTGTTCACCGCGCCGGGCCAGGAGTACCTCTGGCTCGGTCTGCCGGTCATCCTCGGGGCCCTGGTGCACGACATCGGGGACGCGCTGACGGTGTCGGGCTGCCCGATCCTGTGGCCCATCCCGATCGGCCGCAAGCGCTGGTACCCGATAGGTCCTCCCAAGGTGATGCGCTTCCGCGCGGGCAGCTGGGTCGAGCTCAAGGTGCTGACGCCGGTGTTCATGCTGCTGGGCGCCGTGGGCTGCGCGGCCGCGCTGAACTTCATCTGAGTCCGGCGCCGCCTGGGCCGCGTCAGCGGCGTGCGGCTCCTTCGCGGCTGTGCGGGTGCCTTCGGCTCGGCAGAGGGCGCCCGGCTCGGTCAGCCGTCCTTGTCTGCGCCGGACCCTTGCTCTCCGCTTCCGAAGCGCCGCTCGAACTGGGCGATGCGGCCCTCGGAGTCCACTGTGCGGGCCTTGCCGGTGTAGAAGGGGTGGCTCTCGGAGGAGATCTCGACGTCCACGACCGGGTAGGTCTCGCCGTCGTCCCAGTCGATGGTCCGGTCGCTCGTGGCGGTGGAGCGCGTGAGGAACGCGTAGCCGGCGGCACGGTCGCGGAACACCACGGGGCGGTAGTCGGGCTGCTTGTCCTTCTGCATGGCGACTCCTTGGGAAAGAAGCGGGGGGCGTACCGGTCAGCCGGACACGGCGTCCTCGTCGACGATGTGCATCGCGGCCTCCTCCGCCGAGGCCGCGGCACCGTCGATGCCGATGTCCGTGGCGATGAGCCCGCTCTCCTCGTCCTCGTGCGCGCCTTCGTTCGGGGCCACCAGACGGCCCGAGCGGAGGGCACCCACCTCGTTGTCGATGGGCTCCCCATCGGTGCCCTCGCAGTCGCCGATGCCGTCGCCGTCGGATCCGGCGACGTCGGGCAGCTCGTCGGCGAGGCGCTGGTCCAGGGTCTCGCCCGCACGGCGCTCCGAGGCGGTCACCCCGTCGTGCTCCACCGCCCACGGCCGGTCCGGCGGCGACCAGCCGCGGTCGAGGGGGTCACTCACACCGTCCGTGACCAGTGTGTCCTCGGCGTCGAGCAGCCCCGCGTCGTCCTGTACCTCGGATCCGTCGGGCTGGTAGACGTCGTCTCCCCATCCGTCGGCGCTGTCCACAGGTACCTCCAGGGGGTGCGGACGGGACCGGAGCCGCCGTGTTCGACGGCGGGCGCGCGGACCCGAGGACACAGGCGTCGATCCCCGGGAACCGGTTGGTTCCCAGGAGTCCCCCGAGCGGGTGCCCACATCCAGCCTTCCACCCCCCTTCGGCACCGCGCAACGCCACAGGGGCCGACCAGCAGCGCCACGGGCCCCGGCCGGGTACCTCGCTCACCCGTGCCAGGACCTCCACAGCGCCGCGTACGCGCCGTCCGCCGCGACCAGTTGCTCGTGACTGCCGAGCTCGCTGATGCGGCCGTTCTCGACGACGGCGATGACGTCCGCGTCATGAGCGGTGTGGAGACGGTGGGCGATGGCGACGACAGTGCGGCCTTCGAGGACGCGGGCCAGCGAGCGTTCCAGATGGCGGGCCGCCCGCGGGTCCAGGAGCGAGGTCGCCTCGTCCAGGACCAGGGTGTGCGGGTCGGCCAGGACCAGCCGGGCCAGCGCGATCTGCTGGGCCTGGGCCGGAGTGAGCGCGAACCCGCCCGAGCCGACCTCGGTGTCCAGACCGTCGTCCAGCGCCCGCGCCCAGCCGGCCGCGTCGACCGCGCCGAGAGCCGCCCAGAGCCGGGCGTCCATGGAGGCGGCGCCTTCGCCCGGAGCCTGCTGCCTCTGCCTCTGCTTCTGCTTCTGCCCCTGAGCCTGCTCCTGATCTTGCTCCTCGTCCTGGTGCTGCCGGGAGTGGGGCACGGCGAGCAGCAGGTTGTCGCGCAGGGAGCCCACGAAGACGTGGTGCTCCTGGTTGACCAGAGCAACGTGCGCCCGGACCTCCTCCGCGGGCATCCGGGACAGCTCGGCGCCGCCGAGGGTGATGCGGCCGTCCCGGGGCGCGTAGATCCCGGCGAGCAGCCTTCCCAGGGTGGATTTCCCCGCGCCGGACGGGCCGACCAGGGCGAGCCGGGTGCCGGGCGGCACCGCCAGGGTGACCTCCCGGAGCACGTCCACCCCCGCGCGGTAGCCGAAGTGCACCCGGTCCGCGTGGACGTCGCGTCCCTCGGGCTTCACGGCCGGGTCGCCCGCGGCGGGCTCGATGTCCCGGACACCGACCAGCCGCGCCAGCGAGACCTGGGCGACCTGCAGCTCGTCGTACCAGCGCAGGATCAGGCCCACCGGGTCGACGAGCATCTGAGCGATCAGCGCGCCCGTCGTGAGCTGGCCCACCCCGATCCAGCCCTGGAGGGCGAGCCACCCGCCGATCATCAGGACCGAGCAGAGCACCGTCACATGCGTGATGTTGACGACCGGGAAGAGAACCGACCGCAGCCAGAGCGTGTAGCGCTCCCACGCCGTCCATTCCCGGACGCGGCGGTCCGACAGCTCGATGCGGCTCCTGCCCAGGCGGTGCGCCTCGACGGTGCGCCCGGCGTCGACCGTCTCGGCGAGGACGGCGGCGACGGCGGCGTAGCCGGCCGCCTCCGAGCGGTAGGCGGCGGGTGCCCGTTTGAAGTACCAGCGGCAGCCGATCACCAGCACCGGAACGGCCACGAGGACGGCGGGAGCGAGCACGGGGGCGGTCACGGCGAGTCCGCCGAGGAGCAGTGCCGCCCACACCACGCCGATGGCCAGTTGCGGGACGGCCTCGCGCATCGCGTTGGCGAGCCGGTCGATGTCCGTGGTGATGCGGGACAGCAGGTCGCCCGTCCCGGCCCTTTCCAGGACGCCGGGAGGCAGACCCACCGCTACCGCCGCGCCTCCCAGGAGGTGCGCCGGGCCGCCGTGCGCAGCGCGCGCATGTGGTCGGTGATCTCGGCGATCCAGGTGCTGCTGCCCGGTCTGCTGTTGATCGCCGTCGTCTGGCGCGGTGTCGAACTGGCCCGGGACGGCCGGATCGAGGTCGGTGAACTGGTGACCGTGTACAGCGCCGTCATGCTGCTCACCTACCCTTTGCGGCATTTCGAGGAGATCGCCATGGCGTATTCCTTCTCGCGTCCGTCGGCCAAGCGCGCGGCCCGGGTGCTGTCCCTGGAACGGGCCATCGACAGCGGTGGCTCCCTCGCCGCAGAGGCACCGCGCGGCGACCTGTACGACCCCGTGACCGGTCTGCTCGCTCCCGCGGGCCGCTTCACCGCCGTGGTGTGCGGGGACCCGGACGCTGCGGGGCTGCTGGCCGAGCGGCTCGGCGGCCACCCCTCAGAACGGGGCGACGGGGGTCGCGTCGAGGACGGGCCGAGGAGCACCTCGGCGGTCCTCGGGGGCGTACCGCTGGACGAGCTGCCCCTGGAATGCGCCCGCACCGCCGTCCTCGTCCAGGACAAGGACCCGGTGCTGCTGTCGGGCAGTCTGCGCGAGCTGCTCGACGTACCGGCGTCGGGTCTCGTGAGCGCCGAGGCCGCCCTGTCGGCGGCCCAGTGCGGCGACGTGCTGGACGCGCTCACCCAGGGCTCGTTCGACACCGAGGATCCGATGGACGCGCGCGTCACGGAACGCGGGCGCTCCCTGTCCGGGGGCCAGCGCCAACGGCTCGCACTGGCCCGGTCCCTGATCACGGACCCGGAGGTACTCGTGCTGGACGAACCGACGTCCGCGGTGGACTCGCACACCGAGGCCCGGATCGCCGACGGAGTGCACTCCCTGCGCACCGGACGCACGACCGTGGTCTTCACCTCCTCACCGCTGCTCCTGGACCACGCGGACCGGGTCGTCCTGGTCCACGAGGGCGAGGTCGTCGCGGTCGGCGCGCACCGCGAACTGGTGCACAGCGAACCGCGATACCGGGCAGTGGTGACCCGCGAGACCGAGGAAGAGACCGCCGCCGAGGCCGCGAACCGGACCGCACTCGTCGCGGTGGCCTCTGACGGTGAGGCCGCCCTCGGCACGGTGACCGTGAACGACGAAACCGCTCTCGGCACGGTGACCGCGGACGACGAGGCCGTTCTCGACGGCGTACTGGAAGAGATCGAGGAGACCGCATGATCGGCGTGGCCCCACCGGCGTACGACCCGGCCGCTCCGACGACGGCGAACACGCTGCCCGTCGGCGCGCCCGCGACCGTGCGCGCCTACGTGAGCGAACTGTTCCGACGGCACCGCGGAGCCTTCCTGCTCCTGGTCGCCGTCAACACCGTGGCCGTCGTGGCCTCGATGGCCGGGCCCTATCTGCTGGGCTCGGTGGTCGAACGCGTCTCGGACCACGCGCGCGACCTCCATCTGGAGGCCACCGCCGCCCTCTTCGTCGTCGCGCTCGTCGTCCAGGCCGTGTTCGTGCGGGAGGTGCGGCTGCGCGGTGCCATGCTCGGCGAGCGGATGCTGGCCGACCTGCGCGAGGACTTCCTCGTACGGTCGGTCGAGGAAGAGCTCCTCGCCGCCGATGCCGCGCAGCACCCGCAAGCCCGCCACGGTGTCGGAGGCCAGCTCGGTGGCACGGCCCGCCTTCTCCCGCTGGAAGTCGGCACGCCGGGTGGCCCGGGGCAGCAGCGGCAGTACGGCCAACGCCAGCACGGGTACGCCCACGGCGACGATCACGCCCAGGGCCGGCTGGTAGACGACCAGGGTCACGCAGACCACCACGACCGTCACGGCGGCGGCCGAGAACCGGGACACGCCCTCCACGAACCAGCCGATCTTCTCGACGTCGCCGGTGGAGACGGAGACCACCTCGCCCGCCGCGACGCGCCGCGTCAGGGCGGAGCCCAGCAGGGCGGTCCGGCGGGCCAGCAGTTGCTGGACGCGCGCGGCCGCGGTGATCCAGTTGGTGACCGCGGTGCGGTGCAGCATGAGCTCGCCGACGGCGATGCACGCGCCGCACACGGCCATCAGCGCGCCGGTCAGGGCGAGCCGGGTGCCGGAGCGGTCGATGACGGACTGGACGGCCAGACCGACGCAGAACGGCAGCGCGGAGACGGCGAGGAAGTGCAGCAGACCCCAGGCCAGGGCCTTGAACTGTCCGCCGAGTTGATTCCGCCCGAGCCACCACAGGAATCGGGGACCTGAGCGCGCGTCGGGCACACCCGGGTCGGGATACGGAAGGTCTTGGATCTGCATGACGTCCCAGTGGCTCGTGTCAGGCGATGGAGAGTGTTCCGGATGTCGGCAGCCGGCCGGGCCGGGGCCGGCAGCAAACCGTGACAGGTTCGCGTCGCAGCGTGGTCGAAAGCAAACGGTTTTACGTCCCGTCGCAAGGAACCGGACCGAGGTGGCAGCGACTGGCCGGTACGAGAGAGAAGGGCGATTCGCCCGATACGTGATGCGAGTATGGACGACATGCGAAAGAACGGTGCGATGCGTACGGGGCTCGCGGCCATGGTCTGCGGGGCCGTCGTGCTCGCTCTCTCGGCCTGCGGTGGCGCGGAGGGCGGAAGCGGCAGCGGCAGCGGCAGCGGTGCGAAGGGCCACTCGGGACCCCGCGGTGAGGTCGCTCGTACGAGTGCGCCCGCGGTCGACCCGACGCGCATCCCCGACGTGGGAGACCGGCTCCAGGGGCAGATCCCCTCCGACTCGCGGCAGGTCCTGGCGGTGTACGGCGAGGGCAAGGACTCCGCGGACTCCACGGCCGTGCTGTACACGAAGTCCGGTACGGCCTGGGAGAAGACGAGCGTCTGGGCCGCGCACAACGGGAAGAAGGGCTGGACCACCGACCATCACGAGGACGACAAGCGCAGCCCCGTCGGTGTGTTCACGCTCAGCGACGCCGGTGGCGTGCTCGACGACCCGGGTGCCCTGTTGCCGTACGCGCAGTCGGAGACGTACCAGGCTCCGCACGACTGGCCCGAGGCGTACTGGCACGACTTCGACTACGTCATCGCCATCGACTACAACCGCATCGAGGGCAATCCGCCGGACGATCCGACCCGGCCCTGGGGCGACGACAAGGGCGGCGGTATCTGGCTGCACATGGACCACGGCAGCGGCACTTCGGCGTGCGTGAGTCTGCCCAAGGAGGGCATGGAGTACCTCCTGCGCACACTCGACCCGCGGCAGCATCCCGTGGTGGTGATGGGCGACAAGGCGGATCTGAAGGCTTAGCGGACCCGGGTGCGTTGGCCGGGGAGCGCTGGTGTGCCATTGCGGACGGCTCGACCGCCCCGTAGAACACCGCACATGAAGAGACCGGTCATCATGTCCATGCTCGCCGGGTTGCTGTTAGCGGCGAGCACCCTCCTAGGGGCCGGCCCGGCTCCGGCGGCCACCGCGCCCGTCACGGATCGCACGTCCGCGGCCTCCACAGCGACCGAGGCCTCCACCGCGTCCGCCGCGGACAGCGCGTCCGCCGCGGACAGCGCGTCCGCGCCCGTCGCCCGGTCCGCCGACGTGCCCGCCGAGTTCGGCAGCGACTGGCACGACCCCGTCACCGCCGCCCCGCCCGTCGGCAGGCCGTCCGCGAAGTCCTGCGAAGTGACGCTCGCCGAGGCGCGGTTCCGCGACTTCACGCCCTACACCGGGACCTACACCCCGCCGTCGGGCTGCGGCGACCGCTGGAGCGAGGTCGTGCTCCGGCTCGAAGGCAAGGTCAAGGGGCGTCAGTTCGACCGTCTCGGCTATCTGCACGTCGGCGGGGTGGAGATTCTCCGTACGTCCACGCCCGAGCCGTCGCCCGACGGGATCGAGTGGTCCGTCGAGACCGATGTGACGCGCTACAGCGACACGTTCCGGCGGAGCCAGGACGTCGAGATGCTCATCGGGAACGTCGTCGACGACACGTACACCGGGGTTCTCGACGTCAAGGCCACGCTGACGTTCTACGCGGGCAGGCCGGCCGTGACCCCCGACCGTGTCCTGACCCTCCAGGACGGCACCCTGACGACCCCGCGCAACAGTGAGCGCGTGATCGCCGAGGTGTACGCGACCGGGTCCGGCGGCGGCTGCGAGGAGGTCTGGTACATGACGGTCCCGGACGCGGCACCGTACTCCTGCAAGGCCGGCGACGGCCCCTACCGTGAGGTGCAGATCAAGGTCGACGGCCGGCTCGCCGGAATCGCCGAGCCGTTCCCGACCGTGTGGACCGGAGGCTGGTCCAACCCCTTCCTCTGGTACGTGATTCCGGGGCCCCGGGCCTTCGAGGTCAGACCCGTCGAGTACGACCTGACCCCGTTCGCCGGACTCCTCAACGACGGGCGCCCACACCGGATCGACGTCTCCGTCGTGGGCGTTCCCGAGGGGCGGACCGGCTGGAGTCTGCCCGTCAACGTGCTGGTCCGACAGGACGCTGGGCGCGCCCATGTGAGCGGTGGGCTCGTCCGGGCCGAGGCGGGCGGTCTCGCCGACTCGACCACGTACACACCCGGTTCGGAGAACCGCGTCGATACCACGGGCGGGCACCGGCTGACGGTCGCCGGGTATCTCGACACCTCGCACGGCCGGGTGCTGACGACGGTCAGCCGGGAACTCGCCAACAACTCCACCCACCGCTGGACCGAGGGGGAGAGCACCGACGGCCTCAAGGCGACGTGGACCGACGACGAGGTGGTGACCGTCGACGGACGCGGACCGGCTACGACGACGCGCACCCGGCGCACGTACACGATGGACGGCACGACGACCGTCGGCGCCGACGACCGGCTGCGGACCGTGCTGACGCTCGGCGACCGGGCCACCGTGACCGAGGAGTCGGGCGCCAGGCCCACCACCCGGTCACGGCTCGACGACACCTACACCGGCGACGCGACCTACACGACCGGTGTGCCGCGCGACCAGCGTCACGCGGTCGCCACGACGAGCGAGCGCTATCGGAGCCATGGTTCGGCCGGCTGTTACGACCGTTCCCTGGTCACCGTGCAAGGGACGCTCACACAGGATCGCGTGCGCTGCTGAGCCCGGCCGACGCCTGAGGGCCGGCCCGCTCAGGGAGACCGGTCGGCCGGTCCGGCGCCGGGGCGGGTCGCGTGCTCCAGCGCCAGCAGGGCGGAGTGGTAGGAGCGGCCCGTCGCGTGATCCATGCCCACCTCGCACATGCGGTTGGCCGACAGATGCGCGTCGAAGTCGCGTGAGGTCACGTACGCCGCCTCCTCGCGGGTGGCCGACTCGGTGAGCTCCCTGTGGAGCATGCCGCGGTCGCCCGCGAAGGCGCAGCACCCGGCGTCGTCGGGCACCACCACCTCGTCCGCGCAGGCCTCGGCCACCGCGCGCAGTTCGGCCTCGTCGCCCAAGTGCCGCATGGAACAGGTCGGGTGGAGGACCGCGGAGCCGAGGGTGCGGTGCACGGTGAGGTGGGGGAGGAGTTCCTCCGCCGCCCACACCACTGAGTCGACGACCCGAAGCTCGGCGTGCAACTCCCGGTTGTCCGGGGTCAGATACGGTACGACCTCGCGCGCGATGCCGAGTGTGCACGACGAGGCGTCCACGACGAGCGGCAGTCTGCCGCCTGCGGTCCAGCCCCAGGCCGCCTCGACGACGCGGTTGGCCATCACGGCGTTGCCGGCGTCGTACCCCTTGGAGTGCCAGATCGTCGCGCAGCACGTTCCGCGCACATCGTCCGGAATCCAGACCGGTTTTCCCGCGCGTGCGGAGACCACGACGACGGCCCGCGCGAGGGACACGTCTCCCGGGCCGCCGAAGATGCGGTTGACGCAGGCCGGGTAGTAGACGGCGACGGCACCCACGCGCGCGGTGCGGGGCAGCGCGGAGGGGGCGGCTCCGGGCATGCGCGGCAGCCACTCGGGCACGAGATCGGGGCGTACGGCCCTGCGGACCGCACGTGTCACGGCGTTCACCCGCCGGTCGCCGATCCGGTCCGCGGCGGCGACGGCCAGCCGGGCGGAGGCCTCGAGGACCCGGAAGTGCCGCGCGGCCAGCGCGGCCGCCTTCTCCTCGCGCGGCGTGTGCCGGGCGTGCCGGAACGTCTTCATCAGGGCGCCCGTGTCGATGCCGACCGGGCAGGCCAGTTTGCAGGTGGAGTCGCCCGCGCAGGTGTCCACGGCGTCGTATCCGTACGCCTCCAGGAGCCCCTTCTCCACGGGCGAGCCGTCTGCCTGGCGCATCAACTCGCGGCGCAGCACGATCCGCTGGCGCGGTGTCGTCGTCACGTCCCGGCTGGGGCAGGTCGGTTCGCAGAAGCCGCACTCGATGCACGGGTCGGCGATCGACTCGATGCGCGGGATGGTCTTGAGACCCCGTACGTGCGCACGAGGATCGCGGTCGAGCACGACGCGCGGGGCGAGCACGCCGTCCGGGTCGATCAGCCGCTTCGTGCGCCACATCAACTCCGTCGCCCTGGGTCCCCATTCGAGCTCCAGGAAGGGCGCGATGTTGCGTCCGGTGGCGTGTTCGGCCTTGAGCGAGCCGTCGAAGCGTTCGACCGTGAGCCGGCAGAACGCGTCCATGAAGGCCGCGTAACGTTCCACGTCGGCGGGCCGGGAGGCGTCGAAGGCCAGCAGGAAGTGCAGGTTGCCGTGGGCGGCGTGGCCCGCGACGGCGGCGTCGAAGCCGTGCCGGGTCTGGAGTTCCAGCAGCGTCTCGCAGGCCTCGGCGAGCCGCTCGGGCGGTACCGCGAAGTCCTCCGTGATCAGCGTCGTACCGGACGGACGCGCGCCGCCGACCGCCGTCACGAACGCCTTGCGCGCCTTCCAGTAGCCGGCGACGGTCCGCTGGTGACGGGTGAGGGAGTTCGTGACCGAGGGCACGGGCGACACCAGGGAAAGCCCCTCAAGGACCGCGCGGGCCCGCTCCTCGTACGTCTCCTGTGTCGCCTCGTCCGGGGCTCGGAACTCGACGAGCAGCGCGGTCGTCGGACCCGGCAGACCGGCCCAGTCCCCGGGTACGCCGTCGACGGCCACCGAGGCACGCAGGGTGTTGCCGTCCATCAGCTCGACGGCCGCGGCGCCGGCGGCGGTGAACAGGGGCACGGCGGCGGCCGCGGCCGGCAGCGAGCCGAAGAAGAGCAGCGCCGCGGAGACCCGGCGGTCCAGCGGCAGGGTGTCGAAGACGACCTCCGAGATGAAGCCGAAGGTGCCCTGCGAGCCGACCATCAGACCGCGCAGGATCCCGACCGGCGTCGAGCCGTCGAGGAACGCGTCCAGGCGGTACCCGTTGGTGTTCTTGATCGCGTACTTGGCGCGGATGCGGTCGACCAGCCCGGCGTCCGCCTCGATCTCGGTCTTGAGCTCCATGAGTCCTGCGCACAGGTCCGGTTCCGCCAGGGCCAGCCGTTCGTCGGCGTCGGGTTCCGCGGTGTCGACGACCGTGCCGGACGGCAGCACGAACATGAGCGAGGCCAGAGTGACGTACGCGTTGCGGGTGGTGCCCGCCGTCATACCGGAGGCGTTGTTCGCGACCACGCCGCCGATCGTGCAGGCGACCGCGCTCGCCGGATCGGGGCCGAGCACGCGCCCGTGCCGGGCGAGCGCGGCGTTCACGCGGGCGACGGTCGTGCCCGGCGCGATCCGGACCCGCGCTCCGCCGTCGAGGACCTCGACGCCCGTCCAGTGCCGGCGCACGTCGACGAGGATGTCCTCACCCTGCGCCTGGCCGTTGAGCGAGGTCCCGGCCGCGCGGAACACCACCTCGCGGCCCTTGCCGTGGGCGTACGAGAGCACCGCCGAGACGTCGTCGAGGTCCTCGGGGACCACGACGACCCGCGGCACGAAGCGGTAGGGGCTCGCGTCGGAGGCGTAGCGCACGAGGTCGGAGATCCCGGTCAGCACCTTGTCGGCGCCGAGCAGGGCGATCAGGTCGCCGCGCAGGGGCTCGGGAGTGCCGTCGGCCCGGTCCTCCGGGACCCGGTCGGCCGCCGGGGCGTCGGGGCGCGCGCCGGGACGCAGTGTGTCGGGGTCGGGCTCCAGCAGAGGCACGGCGGATCACTCCTCAGATGCTCGGCTGACCGACGGCGGCGCGATGTGCCTGTCGTACCCAGCCCGCCTGGCCTCGTACCCGGCCGCCCGGCCTCGTACCCGGCCCACCCGGCCTCGTACCCGGCCGCCCGGCGTCGGGCGCGTCCGGCCCGGTAGCGTCCGCTCCGCCCTGAGTCGCCTCAGCGGCGACGCACCGTCCCGAGCCCGTTCAGCACCGGTGGTCCATCCTCGGCATGCCGTCCACCAAGGTGTCCAGCAGCCCGCCGAGCACCTCGCGCTGCTCGTCCGTCAATGGAGCCAGGATCTCCTCCGCGGCGCCGCGGCGCGCGGCGCGCAGCTCGCGCAGCGCCTTGCGCCCCTCGTCCGTGACCTCGATACGGATCACCCGGCGGTTGGTGGGATCGGGCACCCGGCGCACCTTGCCGCTCGCCTCCAGGCCGTCGACCAGCGTGGTCACGGCACGCGGCACCACTTCGAGGCGCTCCGCGAGATCGGCCATACGGGGTGGTGAGGCGTAGTGCGCGAGGGTCCGCAGGAGCCGGGACTGGGCAGGGGTGATGCCCAGCTCGCGCTGCTCCAGATGGCGTTTCTGGATGCGGTGCACGCGTCGCGTCAGACGCAGCAACTGCTCGGCGAGCAGGCCGTCGGCATCGGGGGTGCTCATGCGGGAACAATATCAGGATGCCGTTCATTGTGAGTATAGGTAACAATGAGCTGGGGTCCGTCAGTCGTCGGGTCCTTGTCGATGTCCTTGTCGTCATCGGCACCTCTGTCCTCCCGTCTCCCTAGGAGTCCATTGCGTCCCGAACAGTCCACCTGGAGCCCGCCACCTGTCGACAGGCAAGAGCCACGGCAGGTGCGCCGCATCCTGAGCCTCTTCCGGCCCTACCGCGGCCGCCTCGCGATCGTCGGCCTGCTGGTCGGCGCCGCCTCCCTCGTGGGCGTCGCCACGCCCTTCCTGCTGAAGGCGATCCTCGACACCGCGATCCCTCAAGGGCGTACGGGCCTGCTGACCCTGCTCGCGCTCGGCATGATCGCGAGCGCCGTCCTCAGCGGTGTCTTCGGTGTCCTGCAGACACTGATCTCCACGACCGTCGGCCAGCGTGTGATGCACGACCTGCGTACGGCGGTCTACGGCCGTCTCCAGCGCATGTCGCTCGCCTTCTTCACCAGGACGCGCACGGGCGAGGTCCAGTCCCGCATCGCCAACGACATCGGCGGCATGCAGGCGACCGTCACGTCCACCGCCACCTCGCTGGTCTCCAACCTCACGAGCGTGATCGCCACGATCGTCGCGATGGTGGCCCTCGACTGGCGCCTGACCGTCGTCTCCCTGCTTCTGCTGCCGGCCTTCGTGTGGATCAGCCGCCGGGTCGGCGACGAACGCAAGAGGATCACCACCCAGCGCCAGAAGCAGATGGCGGCGATGGCCGCCACCGTCACCGAATCGCTGTCCGTCAGCGGCATCCTGCTCGGGCGCACCATGGGCCGGGCCGACTCGCTGACGAAGTCCTTCGCGGAGGAGTCCGAAGGCCTCGTCGACCTCGAGGTGAGGTCGAACATGGCGGGGCGCTGGCGGATGTCCGTCATCGGCATCGTCATGGCCGGCATGCCCGCCTTCATCTACTGGACCGCGGGCGTGGCCCTTCAGCTCGGCGGACCCTCCATATCGATCGGCACGCTCGTCGCCTTCGTCTCGCTCCAGCAGGGCCTGTTCCGGCCGACGGTCAGCCTGCTGTCCACCGGTGTGCAGATCCAGACGTCGCTGGCGCTGTTCCAGCGCATCTTCGAGTACCTGGACCTGCCGATCGACATCACCGAGCCCGAGAACCCGGTCCACCTCGACCAGGTCAAGGGCGAGATCCGTTTGGAGGACGTCGAGTTCCGTTACGACGACAAGGGCACCCCGATCCTCGACGGCATCGACATCACCGTCCCGGCAGGTGGCAGCCTCGCCGTCGTCGGTCCGACCGGCTCCGGCAAGTCGACGCTCAGCTATCTGGTGCCCCGGCTGTACGACGTCACGGGCGGACGGGTGACCCTCGACGGGGTCGACGTCCGGGACCTGGACTTCGACACCCTCGCGCGCGCGGTCGGCGTCGTCTCCCAGGAGACGTACCTCTTCCACGCCTCGGTCGCCGAGAACCTGCGCTTCGCCAAGCCGGACGCCACCGAAGAGGAACTGCACGCGGCGGCGCGGGCAGCCCAGATCCACGACCACATAGCGTCGCTGCCCGACGGGTACGACACGGTCGTCGGTGAACGCGGCCACCGGTTCTCGGGCGGCGAGAAGCAACGCCTCGCCATCGCCCGGACGATCCTGCGCGACCCTCCCGTGCTCATCCTGGACGAGGCGACCAGCGCCCTGGACACCCGTACGGAGCATGCCGTCCAGGAGGCCATCGACGCCCTGTCGGCCAACCGCACCACGCTCACGATCGCGCACCGGCTGTCCACGATCCGGAGCGCCGACCAGATCGTCGTCCTCGAGTCGGGCCACGCGGTCGAGCGCGGCACGCACGAGGAACTGCTGGCGGAAGAGGGGCGCTACGCGGCTCTCGTCCACCGGGATGCCCAACTGGAGCCGACAAGATGACGATATGCCGGGTTTGTGGGCACTAGCGCGTTACCGTGCCCGTTATGCAGACGAACACTCCGCCACGGAGCACGATCCGACTGACGCGCCGGGGCCGGGTCGCCCTGATCGCGACCGGCGCCGTCGTGGCGGCAACCGCCGTGGCGGTGCCGCTGCTGAGCATGGGGGACGACGCCGGCCCGACGTCTCTCGTCGTTCCGGAGGGCTGGCGCTCCGGACAGATCTACGCGGCCGTCGACAAGGCTCTCCGGGTCCCCGTGGGAACCACAAAGAAGTCCCTGGGGAAGGCCCGCCTCAAGCTTCCGAACGACGCCAGGGGCAACCCCGAGGGCTATCTCTTCCCGGCGACCTATCCGATCGGCGAGAAGGCGACCCCCGAGTCCCTGCTCACGTTCATGGTCGACACCGCGAACAAGCGGTTCAACGGGGCGCCGATCGCGGCGGGCGCGCAGCGCAACGCGATGAACGTCTATCAGGCGGTCACCGTCGCGAGCATCGTGCAGGCGGAGGCGGCGACCGAGGCGGACATGGGCAAGGTGGCCCGGGTCGTCTACAACCGCCTGGCACGCGGCATGCCGCTGCAGATGGACTCCACCATCAACTACGCGCTGAACCGCTCCACCCTGAGCACCAGCGAGGCGGACACCAGGCTCGACAGTCCGTACAACTCGTACCGGCGCATGGGCCTGCCGCCCACGCCCATCGCCAACCCCGGCGAGGAGGCGATGCGCGCCGCGGTCAACCCGCCCGCGGGCGATTGGCTGTACTTCGTCACGGTCAAGCCGGGCGACACGCGCTTCACGGCCGACTACAAGGAACACCAGCGCAACGTGGCCGAGTTCAACCGGCTGCACCACAAGAGCGCGTCCCCCACGGCCTCGTCCACGCTCCCTCGGACGGACTCTCCCGCGGTCGCGTCCCCGGCGTCTCCCGCGGTCCCGCCCGTGGCCTCTCCCGCGGTCACACCGGCGATCACGCCGGACGAGTCACCCGCGGTCGCATCCGCCGCGACCCCCACGGCCAGTCCCAGGGTCGTGTCCACGGCCGGTTCCACGGTCACTTCCACAGCCAGTCCCACGGTCATTCCCACGGTCATTCCCACGAACTGACAGGCGTACGTGGCATCACACGGCCACCGGCGCGTCCGCCAGCAACTGCCGGATGTCCCGTACGGCCGCCCGGCCCGCCCGGTTGGCGCCGATGGTGCTCGCGGAGGGCCCGTAACCGACCAGGTGGATCCGCGGATCGGCGACCGCGCGCGTTCCCTCGACCCGGATGCCGCCGCCCGGTTCACGCAGTCGCAGCGGTGCCAGATGGTCGATGGCGGCCCGGAACCCCGTCGCCCACAGGATGACGTCCGCGTCCACGCGCGCCCCGTCCGCCCACTCCACGCCGTCCGGGGTGATCCGGTCGAACATCGGGCGCCGGTCCAGCACGCCGTCGGCCAGTGCCTGACGGATCGCGTCGTTCAGCGGCAGCCCGGTGACCGAGACCACGCTCTTCGGCGGCAGCCCCTGCCGGACCCGCTCCTCGACGAGAGCGACGGCAGCCCGCCCGAACTCCTCGGTGAACGGTCCCTCGCGGAAGACCGGGGGACGCCGGGTGACCCAGGTGGTCGCGGCCGCGTGTGAGGCGATCTCCATCAGATGCTGGGTACCGGAGGCGCCACCGCCCACGACGACCACGCGCCGCCCGGCGAACGACTCGGGGCCCGGGTACTGAGCCGTGTGCAACTGCCGTCCACGGAAGGTCTCCTGGCCCGGATAGCGGGGCCAGAACGGGCGGTCCCAGGTGCCCGTCGCGTTGATCAGCGCCCGCGCCGACCACGTACGGTCGCGGGCTTCCACGAGCAGTCGCCCGCCGGTCCCCTCCCGGACCGACCTGACGTCGACCGGCCTGTGCACCGGCAGGCCGAAGGTGCTCTCGTACGCGGCGAAGTACTCGGAGATCACCTCGGAGGACGGACGGTCCGGGTCGGCGTCCTTGAGGTCCATGCCGGGCAGGGAGTGCATCCCGTGCACCTTGCCGTACGTCAGTGACGGCCAGCGGAACTGCCAGGCCCCGCCCGGGTGCGGCGCGTGGTCGAGCACGACGAAGTCGCGCTCCGGCTCGAAGCCGGTGCGCCGCAGGTGGTAGGCGGCGGCCAGACCTGCCTGACCGGCTCCGACGACGACCACATCGACCTCGCGCGCATGCACCCCGGTGTTGTTCACGCTTCTACGAACCGGACCGGGGTCCGGGATCTTCCCGTCCGGCACGTCGGGTGCCTCACTGTGAGCCACCCGACGAACGCACCGTGCCGGAAGCCGCCGGCGGCCGGCCGTCCACGATCGGACGCCGGACGGCGTCGCCACAGCCGCCGGACGGATGCCGTCGCCACAGGCCGGGAGCCCGCGGATGGGGGAGGATCGAGGCATGTCCGATGCCTTCACCACGCAGGTCCTGAACATCTCCTCCGGCTCCTCGGAGACGGTCGTCGACCTCACCCGCGACTGCGAGGCGTTCCTCCGTGAGGTCGCGGCGGGCCGCGACGGCCTCCTGAACGTCTTCGTCCCGCACGCCACCGCCGGGATCGCCATCATCGAGACCGGCGCCGGCAGTGACGACGACCTCCTGACCGCGCTGCACTCCCTGCTTCCCGCGGACGACCGCTGGCAGCACCGTCACGGCAGCCCCGGACATGGCCGCGACCACGTCCTTCCCGCCATCGTCCCGCCGCACGCGACCCTGCCGGTGGTGGACGGGTCACTGGAGCTGGGGACTTGGCAGTCGGTGTGCCTCGTGGACACGAACCGGGACAACCCGAGCCGCCAGGTGCGACTGAGTTTCCTCGGCTGAGCGGCCGGCCCTGACGCTCAGTGGACTCAGGCCCCGTAGGCCACGAGTGCCATCATCCCGGCCTCACTGTGGTACGCGTTGTGGCAATGCAGCATCCACTGCCCGGGGTTGTCGGCGTCGAAGGCGACGGACACCTTCGACCTGGGCAGCACGATGGTCGTGTCCTTGCGCGCGCCTTCGACGCCGAGTTGGTAGGTGTGGCCGTGCAGGTGCATCGGGTGCCACATGCCCGTGGCGTTGACGAAGTCGAGTTGGACCCGCTGGCCCTGCTGCACCAGCAGCGGGTTCGCGGTCGGGTCGGCCATGTCGAACCGGTGGCCGTTGATCGCCCAGTCGTACGCGCCCATGCTGCCGGTGAGTTTGATGCGGAGGACCTGGTCGGGATCCTTCGCCTCCAGCCGTGCGCCGTCGCTCGCGCGCAACTGTCCGGCGGTCACCATGCGGCCGTCCAGTTGACTCGGACGCACGGCCGGATCCGGCAGGCCTCCCGATCCGGTCCGCACGAGAGCCATGCCGGAGACGTCCTTGCCCTCGGCCAGCGCGACGAGCGGGAAGACGCCGTCGTCGAGGGTGACCAGCACGTCGTACCGCTCGCCCATGGCGACCAGCAGGGCGTCGACCTCCTCGTGCTCGACGGGGAAGCCGTCGGTGTGGGTGATCGTCAGTTTGTGGCCGCCGAGCGCCACCCGGTACGCGGTGTCGGCGCCGGCGTTGATGATCCTGAGGCGGACCCGCCTGCCGGGGGTGCCGTTGTAGACGGCCGGGTCGGTCGCCACGCGTCCGTTGATCAGGTGGTACGGATAGTTGACGTCTCCGGCGTCACGGCCGAGCAGAGGGCTGGCGGAGCTGCCGAGCCTGAACCGCGTCGAGGCGCCGTCGCCGGCGGCCGGGGACGGCGGCATCGACGGGTGCCGTGAGGACATCGGCCGCCTCGATCCGCTGCCCTTCATGTTCATGCCGGACATGCCATGGCTGAGCTCGGCGAAGACGTCGTCGGGCGTGCCGGTCACGCCGTCCAGCCAGTCGTCGAGGACGATGACCCACTCGTCGTCGTACGACAGCGGCTCCCTGGGGTCCTCGACGATCAGCGGCGCGTACAGGGCGCGGTCGACCTGGACGCCCACGTGCGGGTGGAAGAAGTACGTGCCGGGTTTGTCGGCGACGAAACGGTACGTGAAGTTGGATCCGGCCCGGACCGGGTTCTGTGTGACCGGCGGTACGCCGTCCATGTCGCCACGGAGCGAGATGCCGTGCCAGTGGATGGACGTCGTGGTGGGGTCGGGCAACTGGTTGGACAGCTCGGCTTCGAGCGTGTCGCCGGCGGAGATGCGGATCTCCTTGCCGGGGATCTGTCCGCCGAAGGCCCAGGACTTGGCCGTCACCCCGCCGCCCAGGTCGACGGTGGCGGGCGCGGCGGTCACGTTGAGGCTTCGCACCCTGCCCGTGGCGCCGCGCTTCTTCTCGATGCGCGCGACCTGGGCTCCGTTGGGGCTGAGGAGGGAGGGAGTGGTGGGGGCGTCCTTGCCGCAGGCGGCGAGCAGGCCGGTACCTGCCGCTCCCAGTCCGGCGAGGACGGTGCGACGGTTGATGCTGTTCACGGGGAGTCCTCTTCTCGATGCGCGTCAGGCGTTTCGGGACGGTCCACGCACGGCCGTGCGGCGTCGGAGGACGCGGAGGGCCGTGGGGACATGGCCTATGTGCGCGGTGAGGAGAGGAACGGCGGGCCGGGCCCAGGGCAACATGCGTACCGTCATCAGGGGCGTCAGCACTTCCTGCGAGCTAGGACCGCCACCGTACCCCGGACGGGTATGTGTACCCCGGAACTGCCGGGACCGTCGTTCGAGATCGTCCAGGAATCATCCGAATGCGGGCCGCGGCGGTGCCGACGGAGCCGGTGCCGGCCGGCGCCGTCCTCGTGACCGCTACTTCTCCGGGATCTTCTGCTCGAACCAGACGACCTTGCCGCTGCTCACGCGTGTCGCGCCCCAGCGCAGCGCTAGTTGATTCACCAGGAAGAGGCCCCGACCGCTCTCGTCCCCGGAACCGGCCTGCCGCATCCTCGGCACCTGGGGCGAGTCGTCGGTCACCTCGCAGCGCAGCACGTCGGTGCGCAGCAGTCGCAGCGAGAGGGGACGGGAGGCGAACCGCACGGCGTTCGTGACGACCTCGCTGACCATGAGTTCCGTCGGGTCGACCAGGGACTCCAGACCCCAGCGGCGCAGGGCCCTGCGGGTCAGCCGGCGCGCCTGGCCCGCGGTCATCGGGTGCGGGGCCAGGAACCAGTAACCGACGCTGTCCGGCGGGAAGCCGTCGAAGCGGGCGGTGAGCAAGGCGATGTCGTCGTCCCGGGTTCCCGGGCCCAGGGTTCCGAGCACGTGGTCGCAGAGCACCTCCAGCGAGACGAGTCCCTGGGCGGTGTTCTGGAGGGTGCCGCGCAGTGCCTCGACGCCGCTGCCGATGTCGGTGTCGCGGGACTCGACGAGTCCGTCGGTGTACAGCACCAGGGTCGCCCCGGGGGGCGCGGCCATCTCCACCGACTCGAAGACGACACCGCCGACGCCGATCGGAGCGCCGGGCGGGACCCCGAGCACCTCGGCCCGGCCGTCCTCGTGGAGCAGTACCGCGGGCGGGTGGCCGGCGTTCGCCATCAGCAGGCGGTGCGAGATCGGGTCGTAGATCGCGTAGAGGCAGGTGGCGATGTGGTCGCTGCCCAGCCGCTGGGCCTGCTCGTCGAGATGGTGCAGGACCTCGTTCGGCGGCAGGTCGAGACCGGCGAGGGTCTGCACGATGGTTCGGAGCTGGCCCATGATCGCGGCGGAGGTCATCGAGTGGCCCATGACGTCGCCGACGACCAGTGCGATCCGGTTGCCGGGCAGCGGGATCGCGTCGTACCAGTCGCCGCCGACCTGGGCGGTCTTGGAGGCCGGCAGATAGCGGCTGGCCAGCCGGATGCCGGTGGGTTCCGGCAGCGACGACGGGAGCATGGTGTGCTGGAGGGTGTCCGCCACGGCGGCCTCGTGGCCGTACATCACCGCCTTCTGGACCCCGAGCGCGGTGTGCGTGGCGAGCTGCGAGGCGACGAGCAGATCGTCGCTGGTGAAGACCGGGCGGTCGGCGCAGCGGAACAGGACGACCGTGCCCATCACGTGATGGCTGCCGTGCAGCGGCGCGATGATCAGACGGTGGCCCGGCGGCAGCGTGCCCGGCGGGAGGGTTCCCGCCGCGAGCAGTTCGGCGACGGCGGGCGCGTTGCCGGGCGCGTCACCGAACGCGGGACGCCCGTCCCGCAGCAGCTCCGCGAGCCGGCCGCTGCCGACCGGTTCCACACGCTCGGCGATGTCGGGGAGCGGTGGTGGCGGTGTCCCGGCGTACGGGGCTTGGCCGGCGTAGGGGGCTGTACCGGCGTCCGGGGCCATGCCGCCGTACTCGGCCGCGTCGCTGTACGCGGCTCCGTCGCCGAGCGGGGCTGTGTCGGGGTACGCGGCGGTGTCGGGGTACCCGGCGGTGTTGTCGTGCGGGGCTGTGTCGGGGTACGCGGCTGTGTCGGCGTGAAGCGCTCCCGGCCACGTCCGTTCGGAGCTGTGCAGGCGGAGCACGACAGGTCCCGTCGACCGCTCCGTGCCCACCGGCAGCGGATCGACGAGGTGGATGAAGACCGCGTCCGCGAACGCCGGTACGGCCGCCTCCCGCAGTTCCCGGAGCGTCTCGTCCAGATCCATCCCGCGGGCGATCCGCCGCGTCGCCACATCGAGATACCGGAGGCGGTCGGTCTGCGGCACGCGGCCGTCCGTCACCGCCGCAGGTGGCAGGAGGACCTGTGGCGGGGTGGTGCCCTCGTGAGGGGTGCGGTGTTCGGTCACGCTTCTGTCCCGTCGGGTGGGTGGCGCGGTCCGCGGCTCGGACTCCGCCTCCTCAGTCACACCGCCGGCAGCACAGGAAGACCTGCTCCTCGGGCGGGACATCGGTCACCGAGGGGGCGTACGTGTACGAGGTCTCCTTGACGACCTCGAAGCCCGCCTCCTCGATGATCTTGTGCAGGTCCTCCCGCAGATAGCCGGAGACCCGGATCGTGTTCCCGAGGAACGGGATCGCGAAGTCGTCCACGTCGGCCTCGACCATCGACAGGACGAACAGGCCGCCGGGCACCAGCAGATGACGGACGGTCCGCAGGGCGAGGGGAATCTCGGCGCGGGGCAGCATCAGCAGCGAGAAGAAGGCGGCGACGCCGTCGAAGCGGCCGAGGTCGCGGGGACCGCCCGGGCGCAGATCGGCGAGGTCCAGTTGATGGAACGTCGCGTCGGGGACGTAACCGCTCGCGAGCTTCAGCAT
Organism: Streptomyces sp. NPDC059371; assembly: GCF_042751995.1. Lineage (NCBI taxonomy): Bacteria > Bacillati > Actinomycetota > Actinomycetes > Kitasatosporales > Streptomycetaceae > Streptomyces > Streptomyces sp. NPDC059371. The sequence goes on from NZ_JBHYXD010000001.1 coordinate 100,040, forward strand.
GCCGCCGGAGAGGTCGACGCCAACGACCTCGAACCCCGCGTCCGCCATCTGGCGCGCGGTCGGCACCCCCGTGCCGCAGCCGAGATCCAGGACCCGCGCCCCCTCGGCCAGTGATCCGACCAGCCACTCGCCCGCCGCGACCTGGCCTTCCTTGTGCGGGAAGGCCTCGTCGTAGCGGTCGCCGATGGCGTCGAAGGCTTCGGCCTGGCCTTTGCGGTCGAGCAGAAGGCTCTCGTAATCAGTCCCGTGATTGCTGTTGATCACGAAAGGAACCTTTCATGGGGGCGGTCGAAGTGGTTCGTCATGTGGATGAAAGCGGCCATGACGGGAACTCCGAGCCTTGTCGGTCGCTCAGGAGACGTCAATTCGAGACGATAGTCGTTCAGCGTTCCGCGGGATGCCCAAGTGTCCGAAACTGTTCGGCCCGCGGAACGGCTTCCGTGCGGGCTGCCCTGCCGCTGACGGCATCCGAACTCGTGCTGAGCGGAAGCGAGTTGCAGTACCCGGGTGACACCGACACGGCTGGAATCCGTCCGGGGGATTCGGGGGCCGGAGCGGCCCTCGTGACGGCAAGTCGCGCTAGTGGCAGGGGACATGCCGAAGTCGACTCCTCGTGTGGGGAGTTGAGGCAACGACGAGGTGGCGGCCCCGGCCCTCTGCGCTGGATCGCGCGGGCGGTGCCACGAGCGGTGACATGGACGGAGGTGCCGGTGGTGCATGCGGCCGGAGAGGCCGGTGGCGGGACCGGCATCCGGTCGCCGCACCCCGGTTGCCGCGCCCCGGTCGCCATACGCCGCACCCCGCTCGCCGCACGCCGGTCGCGGTGTCCGCCCCAACCGGATCTCCCGGTCCGGCGGCGCCACCGGTTCTCCGGTCCGGCGACGCCACAGGGTCTCCGATGCGGCCGGACGGCCCGTCTCCCCGTACCGAAATGTCCCATTCATGGAAGGATCGAGTCGTACCCCATGTGGACCTGGATATGGACCTGGAGGTTGCCGTGTCCGTGCACCGCGTCGGCCTGGTCGTCCACCAGGGGCGGACGGCGGCCCGCGATGTGGCCCGCGCCGTGCACGACTGGTGCGACGCGCGAGGCCTTCGGTGCACCGAGATCGATGTCTGGGCCAAGGACCAGCGGCGACGCGGCGGACGCGCGGAAGCCGAAGCGGCCGGCAATCCGGATCTCGTCGTCACGCTCGGCGGCGACGGCACCTTCCTGCGCGGCGCCCGGATCGCCGTCAAGAGCGGTGCGAACGTGCTGGGCGTCGACCTCGGCAAGGTCGGCTTCCTCACCGAGGTGCCCGCGGCCGACGTCACCCGGGCACTGCAGGCGGTCCACGAGGGCAAGGCCACCGTCGAGGAACGGATGACGCTGACCCTGCGTGCCTCGCGGGTCCTTGAGATCCCTGGGGAAATGGAGGCCGTGCTCTGCTACGGGCGGGGTCCGGCACTGCCTCCGCCGCAGGTCAGAGCCGAGACGACGGAGGGCGACGGCTGGGGGGTGGCGCTGGACGTCACGGCCCTGAACGACGTCGTGGTGGAGAAGCTGGCCCGGGACCGCCAGGTCAGCGTCGGCGTCTACCTCGCCGGCCGGCGCCTGGCCTCCTACTCGGCGGACGCCTTCGCCGTCGCCACCCCCACCGGATCGACCGCCTACAGCTTCGCCGCCGGCGGTCCCGTGCTCTCCCCGCACATGGACGCGGTCGTCTTCACCCCGATCGCGCCGCACATGACCTTCAACCGCAGCGTCGTCGCCGCGCCGGACGAGCCCGTCGCCCTGCGGGTGCTGCCCCACTCGGGCCAGGCCGCCGTCAGCATCGACGGTCAGTTGCGCGGAGTGCTCGACCCCGGCGACTGGATCGGGGTCTTCCGGTCTCCACGGCGGGTGCGTCTCATCCGCCTGCACCCCACCGACTTCTACGGACGGCTGCGCGACCGCTTCCGCCTCACCGACGCGCCGGCCACAGCGGCCGACGCCGAAGCCGCCCCGTTCTTCCGCCCCGACACCCCCATCCCCCCGGACCTCGCGGAACTGCGCCTGCCGCCGCCATCGGCGGCCCGGTGACGGCGGGGCCGCGTCCCGGGCGGCCGGCAAATTCCCGGGAAGCCGTCGATCCGCGCGCGTCCCGTTCGACGTACGGGTGAGAGCGGGACACCACCGACCCAGGGAGCACGGCCATGCCCAAGCTGCGTGTACACAACATCACCGTCTCGGTGGACGGCTACGCCGCCGGTCCCCGCCAGAATCTCGGGCATCCGCTCGGCGAGGGCTTCGAGACCATGCACGAGTGGATGTTCGCCGCCATGCGCGACCTGGCCGACGGCAAGGACGGAATCGACGTCGAGTACGTGAGGCGCGGCGAGGAGAACATCGGCGCCACCATCATGGGCCGCAACATGTTCGGGCCTCAGCGCGGACCGTGGGAGGACGAGTCGTGGACGGGCTGGTGGGGCCCCAACCCCCCGTACCACAACGATGTGTTCGTGCACACGCACCACCTGCGGCCCTCCGTCGTCATGGAGGGCGGAACGACGTTCCACTTCACCGACGAACCCGTCGAGACGGTCCTCGCCCGCGCTTTCGAGGCGGCGGCGGGCAAGGACGTCCGGCTCGGCGGCGGAGCGGCCACCGTGCGGCAGTACCTGCGCGCCGGACTCCTCGACGAACTGCACATGGCCGTCGTCCCGAGGCTCCTGGGCGGCGGAGAGCGCCTGCTCGACAATCTGGGGGACGCGATCGACGGCTACCGGGTGGCCGAGACGGTCGGATCGCCGGCCGCGACGCACGTCCGGCTGGTCCGCCGCTGACCCGACCGCCTTCGCGAGGCCGGCCCGGCGGCTCGTGGCCGGCGACGCTCCCGGCGCACGAGCCGGCCACGGGCTCAGTCCTCCCGCGCGGACGTGTCAGGCCCCGGCGCGCCGACACGCAGGCCGTCCGCCACCAGGTCCAGCAGGCGGCGGGCGTGCGCCTGCCAGTCTCCGTGCCGGTCGAGGTGCCAGAGCCCGGCGACGGCGAGCAGGAAGTCGTCGGGGGTCACCCCCGGCCGGATGGTGCCCGCTTCCTCGTTGGTCCTCAGCAGGAGCGCGACGGCCGAGCTCAGGGGCCCGTGGTCGAGCCTCGTGAGAACTCCCCGGGGTGTGGTGGTGGTCGTGCGCAGCGCCTCGGTCAGACCCGCCTTGGCCATCGCGAACCGTGCGAGACGGTCGGTCCACTCCCGCAACGCCCGGTCCGGCGGGCGGGTGGCGAGCAGATGCGCCGCCGCGTCGGTCACCTGCCGCACCTCGTGGCGGTGGATCTCCAGGATGAGGGCCTCGCGGTGGTGGAAGTTGCGGTAGAAGGTCCCCTGACCGACCCCCGCCTTCTTGGCTATCGCGCTCAGCGGTGTGTCGGCGGAGCGGATCAGTTCCGCGAGGGCCACGGCCAGGATGCGCTCGCGATTGCGCCGCGCGTCCGAGCGCAGCGGCCCGTCCGGACCGGTCGGCGCTCCGGGGCCCGTGGCTGTGTCGTACGGACCCGCCGGCGCTCCCGGGCCCGTGGCTGTGTCGTACGGACCTGGCGGCGCCCCCGAGCCCGCGGGTGCGTCCTTGTCGGGGTGCACGCGTACTCCTTCCGGAACGACCGCCGGACCCTCCCGGTGGTGCCGACGTCCGGGCCGCCCTCGGCGACCGGAACCTCTCGCCGACCGGCATTCTGGCGCACCCGGCGGAGCTCCGGCCGGGACTTCCGAAATGGCCCACGGACGGGTAGCGGTCCGGTGACCCGGCCCCGCTCAGGCCGCGTGGGCCCGGTGACCCGGCGTCGCGCTCAGCCCCGCGTCGCCCGCCCGATCGACTCCACCAGGGGCAGCAGGCGGTGCGGGACCCGTTCGCGCAGGGCCACCTCGGTCCGGGTGCGGACCACTCCGGGCAGGCTGATCAGGGCCTGGATCACATCCTCCAGGTGGGCGTTGTCGCGTGCCGCGACCCGGGTGATCAGATCGCCGCCGCCGGTGATCGAGAACGCCTCGATGATCTCCGGCACGGCGGCGAGCGCGTCGCCCACGTCGTCCAGGTGCCCCTGCGTGACCTCGATGTGCACGAACGCGAGCACGGGATGACCGAGAGCGGCGGGGGACAGCGACGGGCCCGTCCCGGTGATCACCCCGTCCCGCTCAAGCCGGTCGAGGCGGGCCTGGAGCGTGCCCCGGGCGACACCGAGGACACGGGCGTATTCACGGACGCTGCTGCGCGGCTGCTCCAGAAGCAACCGCAGGATGCGGGTGTCGAGCTCGTCCACGGGCATGGTCCGTTGGCCTCCTCGCGGCCGACAATATTCTCCTTTGACTGTACCAATGGCCCAGCCGAAATCATGCCGGTTGAGCCAGTTCCGGGCTGCCGCGTACCTTGTCCGTATCGATGGCGCTGCGCAGCGCCGGACGGCAAGGAAGCCGTACCGGACCCGCGGCGCCTTTCGCATGTGCGCAGCGCATGCCGGATCACTGTTGAACTGCGAAGTGGGGGCGGGCCGCCGAAGGTGAAGAAGATGTTCATGGTGCCGGATCCGGGACTGTTCCGGCTGCGGGTCTCGCTCCGGGCGGTTCTCGGCATCGGCCTCGCGGTCGCTCTGTGCCGACTGACCGGACTCTCGCTCCCCGCCTCGATCGCGGGCGGGCTCGCGGCGCTCCTCGCGCTGTTCACGGTCGGCGACCCGACCGTGCGCGGCCAGGCCGGCACCACCGCGCTGCTTCCCGTGGCCGGCTTCCCGGTCCTCGCGGCGGCGACCACCCTGCACGGGGCGCCGATGCTGCGGGACGCGACCTGGCTCGCCGTGGTCTTCGCCGGGGTGTACGCCCGCCGCTTCGGCCCGCGCGGACACGCGCTCGGCATCTTCGCGTTCATGATGTTCTTCACGACGCAGTTCCTGCACGCCGTGCCCGGCCAGCTCCCGCAGCTCTACGCGGCCGTCGCCCTGTCGCTGACGGCCTCCTCGGCGGTCCGGTTCGGCGCCTGGTGCATCGAGCGGCGCAGCCCCCTGCCCGCGGCACCGCTGCCGCTGGAAGGACGCGGGCTGGCCCGCCCCGCCACCCGTCAGGCCTTCCAGGCGACCGCGGCCTGCGCCTTCGCGCTCACCGCGGGCCAGTTGCTCTCGCACGACCGCTGGTACTGGGCCGTCGGCACCGCGTGGTGGATCTTCGTCAACACGGCCTCGCGTGGTGAGACGCTGGTCCGCGGCTTCCGGCGCGTGATCGGCACGTTCATCGGCATCATGGCCGGGCTCCTGGTCGCCGTGCCGCTGCACGGTGCGCCCGCCCCCACCGCCGTCCTCGTCGCGGTCAGCGTCTTCGGGATCTTCTACACGGCAGCTCCCTCGTACAGCTGGATGATGTTCTTCGTCACCGTCATGGCGGGCCTGCTCTACGGGCTGCTCGGTGTCCTGCATCCGGGGCTGCTGGGCCTCCGGCTCGCCGAGACCGGCGTCGGCGCGCTCGGTGCCGCGCTCGCGGTGGCGGTCGTCCTGCCGATCACCACACACACGGTCACCGACCGCTGGATCGAGCGCGCCCTGCACGCCGTGCACGGCTGCACCTCGGCGGCGGCCCGGCGGCTCGCGGGTGACGAGCGGGCCGACCCGGCACCGCTCGCGGGGGAGCTCGAAGCGCTTCTGGGGCGCGTACGGATGGCTCTGGCGCCCCTGGTGCATCCGCTCAACCCGATGCGGCGGCGCAAGGAGCGGGCCCGCGCGATCCTCGCCCTGCTGGACGACTGCGCCCGCGAGGTACGAGGTCTCGCCGCTGTCGCCGCCGACCCGGACGCCTCGCACGACGCCCGCCTCACCGCGGCCTGCCGACGGGTCGAGACCGCGATGGAGTCCCTGGTCGGCGCCGTCCCGGGAGGCGCTCCGGCGCCCCATCACAGCGTCCCGGGCCATCACCCCGGTGCCGAGCAGGCGCTTGTGCACCTGCACGGCCTGGAGCGGGCGCTCGTCGACATGGCGACACCGCTGCGCGGTCCTGTTTCCCGCTCGCGACTCGTCGTCGGCGCCTGACGCGGCAGCACGTCTTCTTCTCCTCCGGTCCCTGGGGGGGCGTGCGGCCCCCCGCGGCGCGGGTTTGGTTTGTTGGCGCGGTGTGGTGGGCCGAGACGGGCACGGGGTGGCG
>NZ_JBHYXD010000001.1:106183-144604 GCF_042751995.1 Streptomyces sp. NPDC059371
TTTTTACATCCCCCGGGCCCTCGCCGCTTCTCAGTTTTTTCTCACCCCGGCGGGCGGGGGGGCGCTCCCCGCCCCCCCGCCCCCGCTTTTCGTTTCTGGGCGAGGAGTGGAGGCCGACTCCGGGCACGTGGTGCCGAGAGGTCTCCGCCGGCGCGGGCCTGGAAGATCCACAACGGGACCCCGGACGCCCGCTGGGCGGCTTCGGAGTGGTTCCGGAGGCTCCGGGTCCGGTGCGCGCCCGGGAGGCTCGTGGCGGCCGTCGTAGCGGCTCCACGCACCCTCGCGGCCCACGTGCGTCCATATGCGTGCCGCACCCCCGGTCGCACCCGCGTTTCCCGGCCCCGGATCGCCTGGATCGCCCGGATCGGCCGGGCCACCCGGATCGCCCGGGTCGGCCACCGTTCAGCCGTTCGCCGACCGACCCTGCTTTGGTCTAGACCGCAGCCTCGTGACTGCTACGGTCGCCCCGACGACGCGGGACCGAGAGGGGACAGCAGTGGCGCACGGCGGCAGGCGGCGACAGCGGGCGTTCATCGGCTCGTTCACGGCGGCGGGGGGCCTCGGTGTCCTCACGGCGGCCGTGGACCCGGACACCGGCGCGCTGACCGTGCTGGGCGCCGCCGACGACGTACCCGACCCCTCGTATCTCGCGTTCGCTGCCGCGTACGACGTCCTGTACGCGGTCAGCGAGAGCGCCGAGGGCGCGGTGGCCGCCTACCGGGTGCACGGCGACAAGCCGGAACTGACCGGTCCGCCGACCCCGACCGGCGGCAGCGGCCCCACCCACCTCACTGTCTTCGACGGACACGTCCTGACCGCGGACTACGGTTCGGGCAGCGTCAGCGCCGTACCCGTCCGTCCCGGCGGGGAACTGGCGCCCGCCGCGTCCGGCGTGCTCCGGCACACCGGTTCCGGTCCGCACACGCAGCGGCAGCAGGGGCCGCACGCCCACCAGGTGCAGCCCGACCCCACCGGACGCTGGGCGGTCAGCGTGGACCTCGGCACGGACTCGGTCCGCGTGTGCGCCCTCGACGGCGGAACGCTCACCGTGCACCGCGAGATCGCCCTGCGTCCCGGCTCCGGGCCTCGCCATCTCGCCTTCCACCCGGGAGGCGAGCACGCGTACGTCCTCAACGAACTCGCGCCGACCGTCACCGTCTGCCGCTGGGACGCCGGGGAGGGCGCGCTGCGGCCGGTCGGTGAGACGCCGGTCCTGTCCGGTGTCCCGGACGGCGACGCGTACCCCTCGGGCATCGTCGTCTCGCCCGACGGCCGCTTCGTCTGGGCCGCCGTCCGCGGGCGGGACACCGTGTCCGTGCTCGCCGTCGACGCGGGGGGCGAGGGGCTCACGCTCGTCGCGGAGGTGCCCTGCGGCGGCGTCTGGCCGCGTGCGCTGGCCCTCGACCCCTCGGGGCGCTTCCTGTACGCGGCCAACGAGCGCTCCGGCGACGTGACCTGGTTCACCGTCGATCCGGACACCGCCGTTCCGCTCCGCGGCGGCTCGGTCGAGGCGCCCGCCGCGTCCTGCGTGGTCTTCGACTGATCCGGCCGCCCTGACCGGCTTCCGGACGGTCCACGCCCCGTGCGCCCTCGCCGGGTCACGCCCTCGCGCGGTCACCCCCCCCGGCCGGTCGCCCCCGCCCATGGGAAAGGGCCCCTCCTGACTCAGGAGCGGGCCCTTTCGGCGTGCGGGTGGAACGGGTGGTGCGGTGCCGGCGACCGACTAGAAGGCCGGCGCTCCCTGGCTCTGCGGCGGCGCGATGCCCAGCGCCGTCGTGTACTGGGAGAGCGCGAGCTTGCCGATCGCCGGGTACGGGCCGAGGGCCTCGGCGGCGCTGCAGCCGGCCTCCTTGGCGGCCGCGTCGAGCAGACCCGCGTCGAGCTCCGGACCGATCAGGTACGGGGCGAGCGCGAGCTGCTGCGAACCGGAGCCGCGAAGCTGCTCGGCGATGGCCGCGATGGAACCCTCCTCGTCGAGGGCCGCCGCCATGACCGGCACGGCGAGCCTCGCGGCGAGCAGCATGCCGGTGATCCCGGCCGCCTGGACCGCGTCCTCACCGCCGACGGTGGCGAGCACGATGCCGTCCGCGGCGGTCGCCACGGTGAACAGCCGGGCGCGGTCGGCGCGGGCCAGACCGGCCTCGGAGAGGCGCACGTGCAGGGCCTCGGCGAGCAGCGGGTGCGGACCGAGGACGTCGGTCAGCTCGGCCGCGACACGGCTTTCCATGACCGCTTGGCGGATCCGGCGCAGCAGGGCGTTGTCCGGACCGGCGAGCAGCGGGACAACGATGCCGACCGGGCCGTCGGGCTCGGAGACGTCGGAACCGGCGGCGCGGGCCTGCTCGAAGCGCGCGGTGCGCTCCTCGGCGGCGTGGGTCAGCACGGACTGCAGCGTGGGGAACTCGTCGTCCCCGTCCAGGTAACCGATGCGGGCATCGAGGCCGGGGAGCTCGGAGCGGGCGATGCTCACGACCTCCTCGGCGAGGCTGCGCGTGGCGGCGCTGGGGGTGCCCGGCACCGCGAGGACGAGCGCGGGCGCGCCCTCAGGAGCCGCCAGGGGTTCCGGACGGCGGTGCCGCCCGGCTTGGCGGGGTCGCGGCATTCGTACTGGCAGGCCGGACGCGGGCCCAGTGGGGGAGCTCATGGCGCCGCATGTTACTGGTTTCTCGGGTTCCCCTGTTCGGGGAGGGTGCAGGTGAGCGGTATCCGTCCGCTTTTGTCTGATGAGTTACGTAGAGATCAGAAGTGATCAGTAAACGCCGACTTGTCGGCCCTACGGTGAATTCTGGTCATAGATTTCCTGGTACGGCTTTTCGGCCACCACGTGCAACATCCGTTCGTCCAGGGGCAGCGCGAGCCGGCCGTCCGCCAGGTCGGCCGCGATCCGGAGCGCGCCGTCGAGCGGGTCGCCCCCGGCGAGTACCCGCCGTGCGTGCGGTATCCGCTCCGCCAATTCCTCGGACAGGGGCCCGAGGAGCGCGGCCCCCACGTTGAACACGCCCCCGGTGCAGGCCAGATGGGGCTCGCCGTCGGCGGGGCACACCGCTGCGGCCGATTCGGCCATGTCCCGGGCGGCGGTCCGCAGGATGCGCGACGAGACGGGATCGCTCCCGCAGAGGTCGGCCACCTCGGGGGCGAAAGAGGCCAGCACGGCGGCCCGGTCGGTGCGCGGATACAGCAGGCCGGGCAGCTCCGGCATCGGCCCGAACCTGTCCTCCGCCCGTGCCAGCAGCGCGGCCGAGCCGCCCGGACGGCCGTCGAACGCGCGCAGGGCCGCCTCCAGGCCCGCGCGGCCGATCCACGCCCCGCCGCCGCAGTCGCCGAGCAGATGGCCCCACCCGTCGGCTCTGCGCCACGACGTGAGGTCGGTGCCGATCGCGATCATGCCGGTGCCCGCCGCGATCACGACACCCGCCCGGGTGCCCAGGGCGCCCGTGTACGCGGTCACCGCGTCCGCCGCCAGGGCGAGCCGCCGTACGCCCAGTTCACGCTCCAGGGCGGCCGGCAGCTCGTCCCGCAGCTCGTCGCCGAGCGTGGCCAGCCCGGCCGCGCCGACGGCCACGGCCCCGAGTCGTTCGGCGCCCGCCTCGGCCATCAACCGGCGGGCCATCGGCAGCAGTTGATCCAGCAGATGCCGGGCCGAGATCCCGCGCGGGCCGGTACGGACCGGCTCCCGGGAGGTCAGCGGCCCGCCGAGCCTGACCGGGGCCTCGTGGCGTACGCGGCTGACGGCATCGTCCGGAGCCCCGTGCGCGCCGAGAGCCACACGCAGGCCCGACCCTCCGGAGTCCACGGCCAGCACCACGGCGGGGCTCTGCCCGTCGTGCGGTCGGCCGTGTCCTCCGTCGAGTGTCACGGCAGGCGCCAGTCCACCGGCTCGGCTCCCTGCTTCGTCAGCAGGTCGTTGGCGCGGCTGAAGGGGCGTGAGCCGAAGAAGCCGCCGTCGGCCGATCTGGGCGAAGGGTGCGCGGACTCGACCGCCGGTAGGTTGCCGAGCAGCGGGCGGAGATTGCGTGCGGGGCGACCCCACAGGATCGACACGAGTGGCCGGCCTCGGGCGGCCAGTGCCCGTATCGCCTGCTCCGTGACTTCCTCCCAGCCCTTGCCCTGATGTGCCGTGGGCCTGCGTGGTGCCGTGGTGAGCGTCTTGTTGAGCAACAGCACGCCTTGTTTCGTCCAGGGCGTGAGGTCACCGTTCGACGGCTCGGGCGCGCCGAGATCGGTGTTCAGTTCGCGGAAGATGTTGATCAGGCTGGGCGGCAGCGGACGTACCTCCGGGGCCACCGAGAAGGACAGGCCCACCGCGTGTCCCGGGGTCGGGTACGGGTCCTGCCCGACGATGAGGACGCGTACCTCGTCGAAGGGCTGCTGGAAGGCCCGCAGGACATTCGCCCCGGACGGCAGGTAGGTGCGCCCCGCGGCGATCTCCGCGCGCAGGAAGTCGCCCATCTCGGCGATCCGTCCGGCGACGGGTTCGAGGGCTTTCGCCCAGCCCGGTTCGACGATCTCATGCAACGGTCGTGGTGCCACGGGCGTCACCCTACTGCCGTACGCATGGCCGAGATCAAACTGGTGGCCGTCCCGCGATCGGGGATGACCGATTCGTGGCCGAATCGGACGTCTCCGGGTGTAAGACGCCTACCACGGCGGGGTGTTGGACCCTGCCTGGCCGAGGGGTTCCATGAACGGCTCCAAGGGCCGGAGTGGCCCGCAGTGGTCTGTTGCAGCGCACTCGGCTCATGGTGATGCCCATGATTTCGGCCTCGGGACATTTCCGGACTTTCCGGCTCCGGAAGACCGGCGGCGCGGAGGGTCGAATCGATCATCGAATGCGCTCAGGTCATGACCGGGCTCAGGCCATGACCGCCGCGCGGACGCACAGGACGTCCGGGAGATGCGAGGCGAGCTGCTGCCAGCTGTCGCCGTCGTCCGCGGACGCGTACACCTCGCCGTTGCGGTTGCCGAAGTACACGCCCGCGGGGTCGGCGCCGTCCGTGCACAGCGCGTCGCGCAGCACCGTGCCGTAGTGGTCCTCGGCGGGAAGTCCCGCCGTCAGCGGTTCCCAGGTCGTGCCCGCGTCGTCCGTACGGAAGACCCGGCAGCGCCGGTCGGCCGGGACCCGGTCGGCGTCGGCGTTGATCGGGAAGACGTAGGCCGTGTCCCCGCGGTGCGGATGGGCCGCCACCGCGAAGCCGAACGTCGACGGCAGGTCCGCGCCGATGTCGGTCCACTGCCCGGCCCCGTCGTCACTGCGGTACACCCCCCAGTGGTTCTGGAGATAGAGCCGGTCGGGATTCGCCGCGTCGCGCGCGACCTTGTGCACGCACTGCCCGAACTCCGGGTTCGGATCGGGCAGGAACACGGCGGAGACACCGGAGTTGGCGGGCTCCCAGCTCGCGCCGCCGTCGGCGGTGCGGAAGACCCCGGCCGTGGACACGGCCACCGTCACGGCCCGCGCGTCGCGTTCGTCGGTGAGGATGGTGTGCAGCCCCTCGCCGCCACCGCCGGGGACCCACTTCGAGCGGGTGGGGTGTTCCCACAGGGGGCGGACGAGCTCGAAGGACTCGCCCCGGTCCTCCGAGCGGTACAACGCGGCCGGTTCCGTCCCCGCGTACACGACGTCCGGTTCGCCGACCGCCGGGTGCAACTGCCACACCCGCTCCAGCGAGGCGCCCGTCTCCCTGGGGAACTTGACCGCGGGCTGCGCGGGTTCGGTCCACGTACGGCCCAGGTCGTCGGAGTGGAAGACGGACGGGCCCCAGTGCGCGCTGTCCCCGCCGGCCAGCAGCCGCGGATTCCCGCCCCGGGAGTCGATCGCGACCGAGTACACGGCTTGCGCGTTGAAGTACGGATTCTCGTCGAACTCCCAGGCGCCGCCGCGCCGTCGCCCGATGAAGAGACCCTTGCGGGTGCCTACCGTGAGCAGTACGTCGGCCATGACCGGCCACCTCCGCGACGTCGTTGTCTGCGCTACGGGCCAGTCTGCACCCCGGCACCGACAGTCACCTTTCGGCCTGGCGTTTGTGCAGGTCGGACAGGGTGTGTCGGCGGCGGACGGGGGTTCACGGCCCCGCTCGCCCGACTGCTCGCCGGGAGCCGGCCGGACCGCTCGCGGAGAGGGTCCCGCAGCCCTCCGGCTTCGCGTGCCGGACGAGCCGGTGGGCGCGGAGCGTGAGCATCGCGTGGAGCACGCGCGTAAGGGAAGGAGATGTGGCGTGTTCGTGCGGTCGTGAGGAGGAGGCCCTTGATGGCGGCGTTCCGTGGTCCGAGGGTCTGGCTGTGGCGGTGGCGGAGCAACCCGCTGCGGCGGCGAAGCGATGTCCTGGAAGCCTGGATCATGCTCGCGGCCTGGGTGTTCACGGTGCTCGGCGGTGCGGTGGCGGGCCTGGTGACCGTCGGCGCCGTGGAGAACAGTCTGGCGAGGGAGCGTGCGGAGTCGCGCGCCGTCCCCGCCCAGTTGATCGAGGACGCGCCGGAGTCGAGCGGGCCCGCCGGCCGCGTCGTGTGGACGAGGGTCCACTGGACGGCACCGGACGGCACCGCTCGCTCCGGTCAGGTGCGGGTCTCCGCCGGCACCTCGGCGGACACCCCGGTCCTGGTGTGGACCGATCCCGACGGGCGCCTCGTCGACCGGCCCACCGCAGTCGCCGTGGCCCGGCTGCGGGCCTGGCTGATCGGCGTCTTCGCCGGCGCCGGAGTGGCGGGCATCCCCTTCGCCGTCGGCCATTTCCTCCGGGGCCGTCTGGAACGCCGACGCGTGGACCGCTGGGACGCGGAGTGGGCCCGGATCGGCCCGCTCTGGGGCCGGATGACAAGCTGACCGGACAGGGTCTCAGGGCATCGGCGAACGGCCCCGGGCTTCCGTTTCGTCGCCCGTGATGCCGCGTGATGCCCCGCGTCGACCCCACTGCCACGGCCTCTCTGGGGGCTTCGGGTCCCTTACGTGATCTCCAGTGCCCTCCGGCAGTCCCTCAGGAGTATTTCGTCGTCGAGGACGTCGTGGCTGCCGTGGCCGCCGGAACGGGCGCGGTGGCGGCGGGGCGAGGCCAGTTCCGTGCGGACGAGGTCCTGGACGGGTGCGCCCGCGGCGCCCATCCGGACGAGGCACGCCGTGATGGTGCCCCGGGTGTACGGGTTCTGCCAGGCTTCGCGGAACACCGGCAGGACTGGTTCCGGATCTCCGGCGATCTCCCACAGGGCGCAGGCGGCGGCGGTCCGCTCCCACACCTCGGCGGAGTCCGTCAGGCGAAGCAGCCCGGGGAGCGCGGGAGCGGCCGCCGCCCCCGACCGGCCGAGCGCCTCGGTCGCCGCCCGGCGGCTTCCGGCGTCCCGCTCCGGGGCCAGTGCCCCGAGCAGTACCGGAAGGACCGCCTCGACATCCCCTTCCACGGACCGGAGCGCGTCGGCCGCCGCCACGGCGTTGTCGCCCGTCAGCAGCTCCCGCAGCGTCGGCACGGCCTCACGCGCCCGCGGACCGAACGCGGCGAGTGTCCTGGCCAGTGCCTTCACCAGAGCGTCCCGGAGCCGCAGATCCCTCGGTGTGCCGTGCACCAGTCGCAGCACCTCCGGCACGGCCGCGGCGTACCGCAGCGCGCCGAGACCGGACAGCAGCGGCGCGGCACGGTCGTACGTCTCGGGAGAGTCGAGCGGAACCTCGGCCAGCCGCGCGCGCAGCAGGGGAGCCAGGGGCGCCGCGGCCGGGCCCAGAAAGCCGATCGCGTACCCGGTCTCGTTCGGCACGGCCGGGCCCCTCAGCACCTCGGCGAGGGCCGGTACCGCCCGCGCGTCCCCGCACCGGGCGAGGGCTTTCAGAGGGCGGTACAGCGTTGCCGTACCGCGCCCCCGGACGTCCGTGTCCGACTCCACGAGGGCTGCGAGCCGGTCCGCCGCCGGAACCGCCAGAGTGAACAGGAACTCCAGGACGGACACGGCGGCGCAGCGCAACCGCTCCTCGTCCGAGCCGAGTTGCTCACCGATCAGCGCGACCGGCTCCTCGTACGCACCCCGCCATTCACGGAACAGCCCCGCCGACATCCAGACGGCGTTGCACCGGTCGGCCGTGTTCTGACAGCTCAACTGCCCCTTGAGCAGGGCGATCCGGTCCGCGGTGCGGGCGCCCAGCGCCTTGTGGAGCGTGCGGAGCAACTGCGCTCCCTCCTCGTCGGCCGGGCGTATACGGCGCAGACTGCCGATGAGGGTGTCGGAGGAGGTCCGGACGGGCTCTCTGCACGGCCGGATCCGCTGTGACCTGGTGTGGAGCAGCGCGACGACCGTGGGCACGAGGTCGGCGGGCAGCCGGTCGAGGGCGCACGAGGCGAGCTGACCGAGCGCCGCCAGTCGCAGCCCCGGGTCGTGCGGCGGGCCGCACAGCGACACCAGACAGTCCACCGCGGGGGCCGAGGAACCGTCGTACAGCCGGGCGAACAGGCCGAGACTCTCGACCAGTGCCAGCCGGACGCCGTCCTCCTGTTCGTCCCGCAGTCTCTCGCTCAACAGGGCCAGGACGCGTGGCGGTTCGCCGTGGAAGCGGACGAGCGCCGAGGGCGCGGCGCGGCGCACCTCCGGGTCGCAGTCCGTGACGAGGTCCAGGAAGACCGCGGCACCCGCCCGGACCGCCGCGCGGGCCATCGCGTGGTTGTCGTCCTCGGGGACCTCCGCGTCCCGGCCGCCGGCGTCCTCTTCCGAGCCGTCCTCACCGTCCTCGGAGACACCTCCGGAGACGTACCCGTCGTCCGAACCGCCGATGCTGGTGAGCAGTTCCACGACTCCGCCCCGGTCGGGGAGTCCCGAGTGGCCGGCCAGCCTGAAGAGGAAGGGGATGGACGCGAGCGTCGAGTCGTACACATCGCCCTGGTGGTGCACGGCTCCGTACATCGCGTCGAGCGCGGTCTCCCGCTCCCGGGGGAGCGGCGAGGCGAGCCCCCGCAGCAGCTCCGGCACGTCCGCGGCGCTTCCGTACGCATGCTGCATCGAGGCCCAGTCGACCTCGTCGATCCCCCTGAACACGGTGTCCTCCCCATGCGTACGGCCATTGATCGTGAGTGTGCACCACGGCACTGACAGTGACGCTCAGGAACCGTCCCGTCGATGGCGTAGGTCCAGCCAACTACGGAGCGAACGGCCGTTTTCCGACGGTCGGCCGGGGCTGCCGCCGTCGTCGAGGGGCGCCCGGCCGGGGGAGAGGGCACGTGGACACAGCGTGGCCGGGCACCTCCTGGGTGCCCGGCCGCGTGTCGACGGAACGAGGCCGCTGTCCGCGGCGCGGGCTCTAGTCGCCCGGCGCGGTCGACCTGGGACTTCCGGACCCGGCCGAGGTCGCCGCGGGTGCCGCCAGGGGCGGTTCGGGCGACCGCCGGTCCGGGTGGGCCGGGCGCCGGGAGGCGAACCGGGGCAGGGTCGGCGGGGCCAGGAAACCCTCCGCGCGGGCCGCCGCGATACCGATACGGGGAAGGTCGGCGCTCTTCTCGAAGAGGAGGTATCGAGGCTCCCAGACCGGCCGGTACTTGGCGTTGGCACGGTAGAGGGATTCGAGCTGCCACCAGCGCGAGAGGAACGTCAGCACCGAACACCACAGCCGCAGTACGGGTCCCGCGCCCAGCCGGGTGCCGCGTTCGAAGACGGACCGGAACATCGCGAAGTTCAGGGAGATCCGCTCGACACCGAACTCCTCCGCGCGCAGCAGCAGTTCGATGACCATGAACTCCATGAGCCCGTTGTCGGAGTTCCGGTCGCGGCGCATCAGGTCCAGGGAGAGGCCCCGCTCACCCCACGGCACGAAGCTCAGCACGGCCCGGGGTTCGCCTTCGCTGTCGTGGCACTCCAGCATCACGCACCGTCCGTCGGCGGGGTCTCCCAGCCGGCCGAGCGCCATGGAGAAGCCGCGTTCGGTCGCTCCGTCGCGCCACTGGTCCGCCTTGTCGGTCAAAGCGGCCATCTCGGCCTCGGGGATGTCCTCGTGCCGTCGGACGCGGACCGTGTATCCGGCGCGCCGGACGCGCTTGTGCGCCTGCCGGACGCCCCGCATGGCGCGTCCCTCCAGGGTGAAGTCGGACCGGTCCACGATGGCTTCGTCGCCGAGCTCCAGGGCGTCCAGGCCGTGTCGGGCGTACACGGTCCCGGCCTCCTCGCCGGCTCCCATCACCGCGGGCGTCCAGGCGTGCCGCCGCGCCTCCCGCAGCCACGCCTCGATCGCGCCGGGCCAGGCCTCCGGGTCGCCGATGGGGTCGCCGGACGCGAGGGTCACACCGCCGCGGACGCCGTACGCGATCGCCGCCTTGCCGCTGGGGGACCAGATGACCGCCTTGTCGCGGCGCAGCGCGAAATAGCCGAGCGAGTCGCGTTCCCCGTGCCGGGCCAGCAGGGCGCGCAGCCGGACCTCGTCGTCCTCGCCGAGGAGTTCGAGACCGCGCGGCGAACGGAAGCACGCGTAGAGCACCAGCAGGAAGGTGGCCGCCACCAGGACGTTGACCAGGATGTCCACCCAGCGGGGCGCGACGACGCTGTCGAACCGGTCGGCGAGCGGGCCGACGCTGATTCCGCGCAGCAGGGTGTACGCGATCCGGTCGCCCAGCGGTGTTCCCGGCACGCGGTTGGTGGCGCTGACGAGCAGGGTGCCGAGGGTGGCGCTGACGAGCAGGCCGCCCGCGCCGACGGCCAGCGCGAGACGGGGATTCGCGCGGTCTCCGACGGCGTGGAACTCCTTGCGCCCCAGCAGGAGGGCGACGACGAACAGCGCGGTGAGCAGGAGCGAGATCCAGTTGAAGACGTGCCGTTGGTAGCGGTCCTGGGTCAGGGCCACGGTGTAGAGCGCCAAGAGCGGCCCGGCGAGCAGCAGGTTGAAGATCCAGGCGGCTCGTTTGCGGCGTCGCATCACGAGCGCGAGGAACAGGGCCAGCGCCGCCGAGATCAGCCCGGCGGTGGCCAGATAGGGCGTGAAGAACTCGCCTCCGTTGTGCTCGTGCACCTCCTCGCGGAAGGGCAGCGAGGAGACGGCGACGACGTTGAGGACGGCGAGCAGCCGCAGATACCAGACCGTGAACGCGGCGGCCCGTGGCCGGATTCCGTCGCCTGCACGTCCGGAGGGGGCCGCGCCGCGCGGGCTCGCGTGCCGCTGTTCCGGAATGAGCGCTGACTGTTGTACGGACACCGTGGAGCATCACCTTGGGGAGAGGGCGGGAGAACCGGTGGGGACAGAGGCCGGAACACTACATCTTGTAGGGAAGAGTGAGGTTATGGCCAGCGAGAGGCGGAGTGAAGAGGTAAGGAGGAGTTGAGAATGCGCCGAGCGGTCCGCAACGCGCCTGTCCGGCAGGAGTCGCGTCGTGCCTGTCCGGCAGGGGTCGCGTCGTGCCTGTCCAGCAGGGTCGGGGCGTGCCTGCTCGGCAGGGAGGGGTTGCGCCTGCCCGGCAGGGGCCGGGGCGCCGGGCCGGTCCGGCCGTGGACGTGGAATCGCATCGCCGACCGCGGCTCGGCCCTGGTGACGGCCGAGCCGGGTGTCTCAAGCGACCGTGCCCCTCGCGGATCGCGGATTCCTCGCGTCGATGGCGGCGGAGCCGGAAGCGGGGTCCTCAGCGGTGGGGCGTTGCGCCCCGGTCGCGGCCTGTGCGTGTGGTCGCCCACCACAGGAGGTCACCGAGGGCCGCGCCCGCCGCCACCAGGGCCGTGATCACTCCGGCCATGGTCAGTCCGTCGGCGAGGTGCGGGCGTCCGTGCAGGGCGTGCAGGTCGAACCCGCACAGGTGGTACACGCCCAGCGCGGCGATCCCGAGGCTCGGCACGAGCAGCGCCAGCACGGACGCGGGTCCGCGTGCCACCCGCCCGGTGTCACGTTCGTTCACGGGCTCCCCCTGCCGTACGTCGTTCACCGCCGGGAACCTACAGTACGTAGGGTCCCTCTGTCCCGGCCGTGCTTCCACGGTGTTGCGGCGGCTACCCCGGACGGCCGCCGCCATGCCGGGCAGGGGCGTCCGGACCGCGTGATCCGGATCACGGGCGCGCCACCCGTTCTGCGCCCGCGGATTTCCGTACCCCCTCGTGACGTCCGGACCCCGGATGCGAGGATGAGGCGGTCATGACTGCCGGGTGGTGCACGCGCGTGCTGCGGGCCGTGATGTTCGCGGCCGTCTGTGTCGTGCTCGCCGCTCTCGGCCACGTGATGATGTCCGGCTCTCCGGTGACCTGGTGGGCGCTGGCAGGCTCGGGTGCGGGCATGGCCGGAGCGGGCTGGTCCCTGGCCGGCCGTGAGCGCGGGCTTCCGCTGATCGTGTCCGTCGTGGTGCTCGCCCAGGGCGTGCTCCACGGCGCGTTCTCCATCGCGCAGTCCCTCACCGCTGCCGCGGGTGCCGGACCGGGTCGGTCCCCCAGCGGTGCCATGGACGGCATGGACGCCATGGCGACGGGCGCCATGGACTCGATGAACATGAACTCGATGGGTGCCATGGGCGCCGGGTCCATGGGCGCCGGGTCTATGGGCATGGACGCCATGGGCAGGGGCCCCACGGATTCCGGGACCATGGCGCATGGGCTTCCCTGGGGAGCCGAAGCGGGCTCGGCCACATCGATCGGCATGTTCGCCGCCCACCTGCTCGCGGCACTGCTGTGCGGCCTCTGGCTCGCGCACGGCGAGCGTGCGGTGTTCAGCGTCCTGCGGGCGGTGGCCGGCCGACTGGCCGCGCCCCTGCGGCTGTTGCTCGCCCTTCCGGTGCCGCCGTACCGGCCGACGCTCCGGGTGCGCCGACGTTCATCGGACCGCGCCCCGCGCCTCCTCCTTCTCGTTCACGCGATCACTTCCCGGGGTCCGCCCGTGGGGACCGCTGTCACCTGAGACAGCCCGCTCCCCGAAGCGCCACCTGGGCGCTTCGGGCATCGGTCGTACCTCCTGTGTACGGCCGCACCCCACCACCGGACCCATGGCCCTCGCGCCGGTCCGGATCACGGATGACCCGAGAAGGACACCTGGTGATCACTCCTGCCCTGCCTGTTCCCCGCCGTGGACGCGAGCGGCGGAACGAAGACGGCCGAGCGGTGTCGGCCGACGAATCGGCGACCGCCTGGGCGCTGGCCGCCCGCGCCGGCGATCCGGCCGCCGTCGAGCGCTTCGTCCGCGCGTTGCACCGCGATGTCGTGCGCTATGTCGCCCATCTGTCCGCCGATCCGCAGGCCGCCGAAGACCTCGCCCAGGACACGTTCCTGCGGGCGTTGGGCAGCCTGCACCGATTCGAGGGGCGCTCATCGGCGCGGACCTGGCTGTTGTCCATCGCCCGCCGCGCGGTGATCGACAGCCTGCGGTACGCCGCCGTCCGGCCACGGTCGACCGGCTGCGCGGACTGGCAGACCGCCGTGGAACGGGAGCAGCCGCTCGGTCTGCCCGGCTTCGACGACGGCGTCGCCCTGCTGGAACTCCTGGCCGTGCTCCCGGACGAACGGCGCGAGGCGTTCGTCCTGACCCAGATGATGGGTCTGCCCTACGCGGAGGCCGCCCTCGTCAGCGGCTGTCCTGTCGGGACGGTCCGCTCCCGCGTGGCACGCGCACGCGCGACCCTGATCGCGCTGCTGGCCGAAGCGGAGGTCGAGGTGGCGACCGGGACGGAGACCGTGGTGACGATCAAGGCGATGGCCGCCGAGAGGGCCGCGTCGACCGCCGCCTGAACGGGACGAGGCCGCGGTCCGGCTCCCGGCACCGGGTGGTGCGACAGCGCGTCGACCACCCGGCGCCGGGAGCTGCTTCGCGGCCTCCGCGGCCGGACGCCTACACGGACCGGTGGTACTGATCGGGCACATGGACCTCGGCCCCGAGTTCGCGTGCCGCGAGCCGGGCGAAGGACGGGTTGCGCAGCAACTCCCTTCCCAGCAGCACCGCGTCGGCCTCGCCGTTGGCGACGATCTTCTCGGCCTGCTCCGCCTCGGTGATGAGACCGACGGCGGCGACGGCCATCGGGGTCTCCCTCTTCACCCTTGTGGCGAACGGGACTTGATAGCCGGGGCCGACGGGAATGCGTACGGCGGAGGCGTTCCCGCCCGTGGAGACGTCGAGCAGGTCCACGCCGTGTTCGTGCAGTTCACCGGCGAAGCGAACGGTGTCGTCGGCGCTCCAGCCCGCGTCCTCCAGCCAGTCGGTCGCCGAGACGCGGAAGAAGAGCGGCTTGTCCTGCGGCCAGACCTCCCGTACGGCGTCGACGACTCCGAGGGCGAACCGGGTGCGGTTCTCGTACGAGCCGCCGTACGCGTCGGTGCGGTGGTTGGAGTGGGGGGAGAGGAACTCGTTGATGAGGTAGCCGTGGGCTCCGTGGATCTCGACGATCTCGAAGCCGGCGGCCAGGGCGCGGCGGGCCGCGTCGGCGAACTGGCCCACGATCTCGCGGATTCCGTCGACCGTCAGCTCATCGGGAACGGGGTGCCTCTCGTCGAACGCGAGCGCGCTCGGGGCGACCGCCTGCCAGCCGTGCGCGTCCGGACCGACGGGGGCGCCGCCCTTCCAGGGGCGGTCGGTCGAGGACTTGCGCCCGCCGTGGCCGAGCTGCACGGCCGGCACCGTGCCCTGTGCGGAGACGAAGCGCGTGATGCGGCGGAAGGCCTCGACCTGGGTGTCGTTCCAGATACCCAGGTCGTACGGGGAGATCCGGCCCTCGGGCGAGACGGCGGTCGCCTCGACGATGACCAGTCCCGTCCCTCCCGTGGCGCGGGCCGCGTAGTGGGCGAAGTGCCAGTCGTGCGGAGCTCCTGCCGAGGGGCCGTCGGGCGCGGCCGAGTACTGGCACATCGGGGGCATCCACACCCGGTTGGGGATGGTGACTTCGCGCAGGACGCAGGGCTCGAAGAGAGCGCTCACGGCCGACTCCGTTCGTGGCGGGACCGGTGTATGCCTCGTACGATAAACCTCGTAGTACGGCGAGTGTCAAACTACGATGAGTCTCGTACAATGACGGAGTGCGGCGGAGTCGGGTGAAGCCCGCCGGACGATGCCGAAGGTGAGGGGGCGAAGACCGAGGTCCCCGGACGAAGTGGAGCCGCCGTGACGCCCGCCGCCACCGCCGCCAGTGGCCGTGATCTGCCGCACCCCGCGCGTGAGGAGATCCGGCTGGAGTCGGTGCTGCACGCGCTGTCCGACCCGATGCGGCTCCAGATCGTCCGCGAGCTCGCCGCCGAAGGCCGTGAACTCTCCTGCTCGGACTTCGTCCTGCCGGTCACCAAGTCCACGTCGACGCACCACTTCCGGGTCCTCCGCGAGAGCGGGGTCGTCCGCCAGGTCTATCGCGGCACGGCGAAGCTCAACGGCCTGCGTGCGGACGACCTCGACGCACTCTTCCCCGGACTCCTCGACCGTGTTCTGGAGGCCGCCACCCGGCAGGCCACGCGCCCGGCGCCGTGACGCCTCGCGGAGCCCGCTTCTGATGCGTGCCCTCGCGGCGTCGCTTCCGGCGCCTCACGGGGCTACTTCCGGCGCGTCGCAGGGCAGCTTCCGAGGCCTCCGGGCTCCGGGCAAAAAGAAAGGGCAAGGGGGAAATCCATCCCTTGCCACTCTCAACTTATAGCGCACCGGGGGGCTTGCGGCAAGGCCCCCGTCGTCCCGCAGAATCACTGGCCGAAGCCAGGACCTGCGGAAAGTTGACATGAGCCCTCTGACCACCAGCGCGTTCCGCCTTCCCGGGCGGCTCTCCGCCAAGGCGGACCCGGCACTGATCGCCGCGGACGAGCGGCACTTCGCGGCCGTAGCGGAGAGCCTCGAACGCGCGATCGCCGAACTCTCCGACCGCCTCGACGCCGAGCGCAGGGCGCCCGGCGGCCTCGGCCGCGAGGCGATGGAACGAGACCTGGAGATCCACCGGCTGACCGGTCGGCTCCGTGCGCTGCGCCGCTTCGGACTCGACCTGTGCCTCGGACACATCGTCGCGGCGGACGGCTCCGGACCCGTGTACATCGGGCGCCTCGGCCTCACCGACAGCGAGGGCCGCAGGCTGCTGACCGACTGGCGCTCTCCGGCCGCCGAGCCGTTCTTCGCCGCGACCCACGCCCAGCCGATGGGCCTGGTGAGCCGACGCAGATATCGCTGGACCGACGGCCGGATCAGCGACTACTGGGACGAGGTGTTCACCGCCGAGGGGCTGGAACGGCGCGCGGCGCTCGACGACCAGTCCGCCTTCATCGCCGGCCTGGGCGGCAGCCGTTCGGCGCGGATGAGGGACGTGCTCGCCACCATCCAGGCCGACCAGGACGCGGTCATCCGCGCGGGATCCCGCGGTGCCCTCGTCGTCGACGGCGGTCCCGGCACCGGCAAGACGGTCGTCGCGCTGCACCGTTCCGCCTACCTTCTCTATTCCGACCCCCGGCTCGGCCACCGACGCGGCGGCGTGCTGTTCGTCGGTCCGCACCAGCCCTATCTCGCCTACGTCGCCGACGTCCTGCCCAGCCTCGGAGAGGAGGGTGTGCAGACCTGCACCCTGCGCGACCTCGTGGCCGAGGGAGCCGGAGCGGCGGCCGAGCGCGACCCGGACGTGGCCCGCCTGAAGTCCTCCGCGGACATGGTGCGGGCGATCGAGACGGCCGTCAGGTTCTACGAGGAGCCGCCTGCCCGGGGGATGACGGTCACGACCCCGTGGGCCGACGTCCCACTGAGCGCCGACGACTGGGCCGAGGCCTTCGAGGCGGCGGAACCGGGCACTCCGCACAACGAGGCACGCGACCAGATCTGGGAGGCGCTGCTCGAGATCCTGACGGACAAGCACGACGACGACGTCCCGACCGAACTGCTGCGCAGGGCGCTGCTGCACGATCAGGAGCTCGTCGGGACCCTCGACCGCGCGTGGCCGCCGCTCGACGCGGCGGACGTCGTGGGCGACCTCTGGTCCGTGCCCGCCTACCTGCGGCTGTGCGCGCCCTGGCTCGGACCCGACGACGTACGGGGACTGCAGCGCCCGGACGCGCAGGCCTGGACGGTGTCCGACCTGCCCGTCCTGGACGCGGCGCGGCAGCGGCTCGGCGACCCGGAGACCTCCCTGCGAAGGCGCCGCCACGAGGCGTCCGTGGCCGCCGAACGCGAGCGCATGGCCGGCGTCATCGACAACGTGCTCGCGGCCGACGACGACGGCGAGGGAGCGGTGACGATGCTGCGCGGCCGGGACCTGCAGGACACCCTGATCGACGAGAGCGGACTGCCCGCCGACCGCCCGGACCTGCTCGCGGGGCCGTTCGCGCACATCGTCGTCGACGAGGCGCAGGAACTGACCGACGCGGAATGGCAGATGCTGCTGCGGCGCTGCCCGTCCCGGAGCTTCACCGTCGTCGGGGACCGCGCACAGGCCAGGCACGGTTTCGCCGAGTCCTGGGAGGAACGGCTCGGGCGGGTCGGATTCGACCGGATCGACGTGGCCTCGCTGACCATCAACTACCGGACGCCGCAAGAAGTCATGGCGGAGGCCGAGTCCGTGATCCGGACCGCGCTGCCGGACGCCAACGTGCCGACCTCCGTCCGCAGTTCCGGCGTTCCCGTCGTCCATGGTTCGGTCGCGGATCTGGAGTCTGTGCTCGACACCTGGCTCCGCGGGCACGCCGAGGGGATCGCCTGCGTCATCGGCGATCCCACGTTCCGGGCGACCTCCCGGATCCGTTCGCTGACACCGGAGTTGTCGAAGGGCCTCGAATTCGACCTCGTCGTCCTCATCGACCCGGAGAACTTCGGAGGGGGCGTGGAAGGCACGGTCGACCGCTACGTCGCGATGACCCGGGCGACCCAGCAACTCGTCATCCTCACGAGCCCCTGACGCCGGAGAACTCGCCGGCCTCCGCGCGGTCGTCAGGGCCCACCCTCCAGGGTGGTCGAAGCGGCCTGTCCTGCGGCCGCCGGGGCCGGGCCGGTGAGGGTCGCCGGGCCCCACCCTCCGTGGGCCGTCGGGAGCCGGGTGTCCGCGCGGCCGTCGGTCACCCGGCCGTCCGTGCCGCCGTCCAGAGCGCGTCCCAGCCGGGCAGCTTGACGACCTCGCGGCCCAGCCCGGCTCCCAGCTCCGCCTCGGCCCGCTCGATCGCCTGCCATCCGGCCCATTCGACCGGCCGTACCCCCATGGCCCGCAGCCCCGCGAGGGGATCTTCGGCCACCTCTCGCCGTACGAGTCCGGGGGCGTCCTCCAGCAGGGAGGCCACCGTCTCCTTCGCGCACGGGCGATTGGTCCCGATGACTCCGGTCGGGCCCCGCTTGATCCAGCCCGCCACATACTCGCCCGGCGAGACCGTGCCGTCCCGCAGGACCCGCCCCGCCCGCTGCGGCACCGTGCCGCGGCCGGTGTCGAACGGCATCCCGTCCAGCGGCACCCCGCGATAGCCCACCGAGCGCAGCACCAACTGGGCCTCGATCTCCTCGAATCGGCCCGTCCCCGTCACCCCGCCCGCCCCGTCCGGAACCGTGCGCTCGAACCGCACCGCGCCCACCCGGCCGCCGTCGGCGAGGAGTTCGACGGGGCGCAGGAAGAAGCGCGGGCGGATCAGACGCGGCCGGCCCAGCGGCGCGGCCGCCGCCCAGCCCCTCAGGACCTCCACGTTGCGCCGCTGGGCGGCGGGCAGCGCCGACGGATCGAGGTAGGCCGGATCGAGCGCCAGCTCCGCCTCGTCCACGCTGATGCCGGCCTCCGGAAGGCCACCCAGCTCGCGCAGTTCCTTCGTGGTGAAACGGGCCTGCGAGGGCCCGCGCCGCCCGACCATGCTGATCTCGGTGACCTCGCTGGCGGCCAGCGCGCCGAGCGCCGCCTGCGGAATGTCGGTGGGGCTCAGCTCGGGCGCGGTGCGGGCCAGGATCCGGGTCACGTCGACGGCGACGTTCCCGACGCCGATGACGACGGCCGAGCGGGCCCCGGTCACGAAGCCGTCGGCCACGGAGTCGGGGTGCGCGCTGTACCAGGAGACGAACTCGGTCGCCGACCAGCTGCCGGGCAGATCCTCTCCGGGCACGCCGAGACGCCGGTCGGTGGCGGCGCCCACGCAGTACACGACCGCGTGGTACAGCTCCCGCAGCCGCGCCACCGGTACCCCGCCGGGGCCCACCTCGACGCCGCCGAGGAACCGCACCCGCTCGTCCTCCAGGACGGTCCGCAGATTGTTCTGGAGCGACTTGATCTTCTCGTGGTCGGGCGCCACGCCGTAGCGCACCAGGCCGTACGGGCAGGGCAGCCGGTCCAGGACGTCGACGCGGACGTCTGGAGGCCCGCTCCGCTGGACGAGACTCTGTGCGCTGTAGACCCCGCTGGGTCCCGAACCGACGACGGCGACACGCAGCACGGCGGAACTCCTCACCCGAGGGATCAGGAAGATCGCTGACAGGACATCGCTGGTGTTCCCAGGATCGCACCACCGGGTGCTCCGCTGACAGGGTGCGGTGCGTGCCGATCACGCGCGTGTCCGTTCGTGCGGAATGTGATGATGCGGTTACGTTCCGTATGTGCTAGACGCATCGTTTCTTAATCTGTCCGACCGCTGCCGCGCGGACGGCGACGTGTCCGTGTGGCCCGCCTGGGAAGTACGGGAGTCCGCGTCGGGCGTCACGTCCTGGTTCAACGTCCGGCTGGCCTTCACCGACGGTGCCAGGGTCGATCTGCTCGCCGTGCTCTCGGCGACGGCCCTGTCGATCGAGGGTGTACGGGCCGAGCCGCCCCTCTCGCTGGACGACCTCGCGGCGGTCGCCGAGTGGATCGAGGAACCCCTGTCCGAGGCGTGCGGCAGCCGCCTCGGCACCGGCCACGACCAGGACCGGGAGAGTCTGGCGCGGCGTGCCCGGCCCGTCTGGCCGTGCGGCGCCGAGGGCCGTCTGCTGGTGGCGGAGGAGTACCGGGCGGCGCAGGAGGAGGGGGTGGATCCGGTGCTCGCGGTCATGGACGCCACCGGTCACAGCCGCCGCAAGTCCCTGAGGCTGATCGCCGGGGCCCGTGACGCGGGATTCCTGACACCTCGTCACGCGCGCCGCTGACCGGGGCCGCCCGGGCGTTCCCCTCGCGCGCGGGCCCGGCATCAGGAAGGGTCGGCACCACAGCCTCGGCATCGCCGAAAAGCTCGCTACTTGGACTGGCCGTCCGCGGGCTCGGGCTCCGGATCGGTCGCGAAGAAGCGGGAGAGATCCGTCGCGCGGGGGCCGTTTGTCGCCTCGGCGTCCGGCGGCGCCCCCATCTCCCAGTCCAGCCGGTAGCGCTTGAAGAGTTCGGCCCGCAGCACCGGGATCTTCATCGGGACGCCCGGCACCAGCGCCGAGTAGACGGCGCCCATGAGCAGGGCGCGCAGCATCGGGTAGTCGGCCGAGACCTGCTGCGATCCGTACCGTGCCACGGTGTCCCCGAGCAGCTCGGAGAGCCGCACCTGTTCGGGGCACCGCACGAACCCCTCCGCGTGGAGCAGCCCGGCCATGTGCTGCCGCATCAGCACCGGCTGGTCCTGGGTGAGGCCCAGGATCGCGTCGATCGCCCGTGCCATCCGCTCCCGGCCGTCCTCGCTGCGAGGCTCGCGTTCAAGGGCCTCCTCCAGCGTGCGGTGCATCAGCCGGTGCACCGCGGACTGCAGGAGCTGGCGTTTGCCGGGGAAGTAGTACGAGACGAGCCCGCGCGCCGAGCCCGCGCGATCGGCGATGTCCCCGAGCGTCGTGGCCTCGTAACCACGCTCGCTGACGAGCTCGACCGCGGCTTGCAGCAAGCGCTCCCGGGAACGCCGCCGCAACTCTTCATTGACCGAGGCGCTTCGCGGGGACATGCTGTAACTCCTGCGTTGACTGGCTGCCAGCCAACTATACTCAACGCGTCCGGATCGAGGCCCTTCGCTGGTCGGTTCCGGGCTGCCGCCGACCTGGGGCGACGCGGGGGATCGCCTCAGGTCGGACGCGCGGCAGCGGGCGTCGGGGGAACGCCGTCCAGTCGGCTGCCCTCCTCGCGCTTCGAACCGCCGTTCCGCATCCCGGGCATCTCGCCATGAGGCGGGCGCCGGAGTGCGGCGAGGTAGGCGCGTCGCCAGTTGGTGACCATGTACCAGCCGACCGACAGACTCAGCAGTGCGTTGCCGACGAGGGTCTCCCTGTCGTCGCTGCGCGCCGTGTTGACGAGAGCGGCACCGGTGACGCAGGTGAGGAAGCCGGCGAGGAGAATCCAGAACGCTGTCTTCATGTGCGGACCTCGGGACTGTGTGGCGGAGGCGCCAACGTAGCCGTGGATCCCGAATTACGAGGTGTTTGGCCCTTGTTGGCCAGAACTTGACGGTGCCGGCCTGCCCGAGGCCGAAAGTCGTCGTTTCTGTATCGGGATTCCTGAACGGGTGTTCCAGCGACGGTGAACGGCTGTTTCCGGTGCGTCAGTTCGTGTCCACCAGGCCGAGTACCGGCCGCAGCCCGTCCGGGCGGTCCGCGGTCGGCAGATGGTCGACGAAGAGCACCGCACATCCCAGGGCGGCCGCGCCGCCGTCCGCCGTGCGGTCGTCGCCGACCATCAGGGTGTCCCCCGGGTCGATGCCGAGTTCGGCGCAGGCGGTCGCGAAGAGCCGCGGATCCGGTTTCTGGACACCGTGCTCGTACGACAGGACGTACGTCCCGACATACGGGTCGAGCCCGTGCTCGCGGAATACGGGCCGCAGGTCCCAGCCGATGTTGCTGACCACCCCGACGTCGAGACCCCGCTCGCGGAGCGCGCCGAGCACCTCGGCGGCGTCGGGATAGGGCCTCCAGGCGGCGGGTCGCATCTGGCGGTCGTACAGGGCGTCGTGCAGGCCCGGATCGGGCAGTGACACCTGCCGGGAGAGGCCGGTGAACGCCGCCCGGTGCTGCTCGGCACCACGGTCGCGGGCCTCCCAGAGGGCGCGGAGGCGATCCGGCACCGGGAGCGTCGGAGGGGCTCCGCCGGCGAGCGCGCCCACCGCCTCCAGGGCGCGCGCCCTTTCGGCCAACTCCTGCTCCGGGAGCGTATGACCGGTCTCCGCGAGCACCGCGCGCAGCCACGATGCCGTGTCCTCGACGCGGAAGAGGGTCCCGGAGAAATCGAAGAGCACACCCTTGAACGTCATGCGAGAGATCCTTCGCGGCGCATCCCGTGGCGGTCAAGGAGCACTGCCCGGCGAACCCGCACGGAAGTCACGGGTGCCACCGACCGGATGAGCGACCCGGTGGTACGGGCTAGCCCAGCGCTCGCAGGCCCGGTACGAACGCCACGAGGACCGGTACCACCGGCACCAGCGCGGCTGCCGCCGTCAGTTGCAGCCGGCGGGCCGCCGGGAGCCGGTCCCGCGGCGTGAGGAGGCGGTCCACGCGCTGGGGGACGTGCGCGCCCGGGCCGGCCGGGCCGGGTCCGAACACGCCCCGGTCCTCGTTGAGTTCGACCAGGGCGAGAGCGATCGTGAGCCGGCCGAAGCGGCGCGACGCCACGTCGTCGGCGGCGAGTTCGATCAGCCGGTGCATCTCGTCGCGGAACGCGGCGAACACGGGCACCTGCGGAAAGCCGTTGGCCAGCGCGGCCGAACAGTGCAGCAGCCAGTCGTGCCGGGCCCGCGCGTGCCCCTGCTCATGGGCGAGTACGGCATCCAGTTGCCGTCCCTTGAGGCGGCGCAACGCGGCCGTGGTGATGACCAGTTGGGGAGCGGCGCCGGGCAGCCACCAGGCGTCGGGGCGTTCCCCCTCGAGGACGACGAGACGGTCGGCGGAGCCCTCCTCGCCGGGCAACAGCGGCGCCCGCACCAGGAGTTCGGACCGGTTCTGCCGGCGGCGCACCCGCGCCCGTACGATCTCGCGTGCCAGCATCGCCGCGGTCCAGGCGCCGCCGCACGCGAGTGCCACCGCCGTCGCGGCGGCCCAGGGAGCGCCCGCACCCGGCGCGTAGGCGTCGACGACCGACGCCGGTGCGCCGCCGAAGACATGCCCGCGTACCGCCACCCAGGCGGCGGACGCGCTGAGCGTCATCGACAGGACGCAGCACAGCAGGACGGCCGCCACCACGCATTGCCACACCCACAGGGCGACCACGGGTTCCCGGTCCGGCCAGTCGGCCCGAGCGAGCAGTCGCGGAGCGACCACGGAGGCAAGGGCGCCGAGCAGCAACAGTGCCGCGGGGACCATCATGGCCGAAGCCTATGAGCGGGGCCCGCCGCTGGATACGGTCGGCGACCCCAAGTGACGTACGCCACGGGTCCGTGAAGGGTGAACAGCGTCAGAGCGTGATCAGCATCGCCAGCATCGCGATCCCCATCGACAGGCGGCAGGCCTGGGAGAGTTCGGGGCGGTCGCCCCAGCCGACGGAGCCTGCGGGCGGGCCGGGCGCGACGGGACCCGACGCGACGGCCAGGGGCAGGAGACGGGCACCGGAGCGGAGTACGTAGCCCGTGAAGTACAGCAGGAGCGCCCCGGTGAGGACAGGGACGCCGGTGCCACCGTGGACGTGTCCGGCCGGGACTGTGGTCATCACCGCGGCCATGTAGACCATCGCGACGGTGCCCATCAGATGGTGCAGATGATGTCTTCTGTCGCGTGCCGTCCCGAGTGCGCGCAGCGCGGAGACGCCGAAGACGGCCGTGCAGACGAGCCAGGCCCAGCGCGGCGGGGTCACCACGGCCGCCGGGACGGCCATCGCGGCCATGCCGAACCCCATGAGTGCCTCGCCGCCCGCGGTGCGGCGCTGTTCCTCGACCGGACTGCGCATCCGCAGCAGGCAGTAGGCCCCGGTCGCCGCGCACAGCGCGACGAGCAGCCAGCCGGGTGAAGCCGGTCCGTGCACCGCGTACCTCCCCGCAAGACGACGTCGGACACGCGACGTCGGACACGCGACGTCGGACACGCGATGCCGGGCGGAGGGTGCCGGGCAGCGGTGCCGGACGTCGGACGGTCTGGGCATGCCCCGGGCGGCCGGTGCGCAAGCGAGCGCAGGGGTGTACACGGGGGAGCGTGCGGGAGTACGCCGCAGGTGGGAGCCGATTCCCGGAACTAATTTACAGATAAAACACCTGCTAAGGTTATGCAATGAGCAGTGCCACCCCTCTCCGCCCCAGCCGTGCGACCCCTCCCCGCCCCTCGCGCGCACGGCGGCTTCCACTGGCCGACGCGCTGCGTCTCGGCCGGCCCTCCGACATCTGGTTCAAGCCCGCCCTGAGCGTCGTCGCCGCGGTCGCCCCGCCGAATCTGACGCTGCTGGCGCTCGGCCGGCTGGACCTGGCGATGTACACCATGGCCGGGTCGCTCTGCGCGCTCTACGCCCACAGCCGTCCGTACGCCGCGCGGGCCCGGGTCCTCGCCCGGGTGGTGGCCGGGATGCTCGCCGGACTCGGCGTCGCGCTCGTCACGGCCTCGCTCACGACGAACGCCGTCGTGCTGGTCACCGTCGGCGCGCTGCTGGCCGCCGCGCAGAAGGCCGTGTGCGACGCCACGCGCATCGGCCCGCCGGGACATGTCGTCCTCGCCTTCATCTCCTCGGCGTCCCTGTTCGTGCCGCAGAACCTCGGCCAGGTGCCGGGTCACCTCGCGCTGGGCGCGGCGGCGGGGGCCTGGGCCTGGATCGTCGGCATGGCACCCGGGCTCGTACGCCCGCACGGCCCGGAACGGCGTGCCACCGCGCACGCGCTGAACGCCGCGGCCGTGTCCGTCGGCGCCCCGGACGACGCCCGAGCCCGCGCCGCCGCGGCAGCCGCCGTCCACACCGCCTGGCAGTCACTGCTGTCCACGGGAGCCCGTTCCGCGCCCCGGCGCGCCCTCGAACGGCTCGTCGTACGGGCCGAGGTCGCGCTCGCCGCACCCGCCGACACGGACCCCGAACGGCTGCGCGGCTGGGCCCGCGAACTCTCCGGCACCGGACCCGTCCCGTGCCCCGGCGGTCTCGGGGACGCCGCGGACGAACTCCTCGGCGTCGAGGCCGCCCTCGCATTCGGGGAACCGCCCCTGCTCGCCCGGCTCGGCCCGCTCGCCCCCATCGCCCTGCGCACCGCGCTCGGCTGCGCCCTCGCCGGATACGTCTCGCTCGCGCTCGGTGTCGGCCGCCCTTACTGGGCCCTGGTCACCGCCGCCTCCCTCTACCAGGCCAACGTCACCCTGACCTGGAGCCGCGGTGTCCAGCGTGTGACCGGCAACCTCGTCGGCGTGGCGGCCTTCGCCGTCCTCGTCCCGCTCGCCCACACCGGTCGGGCGGCCCTGGTCCTGTGCTGCCTCGCCCTGAACTTCGGTGCCGAGGCGCTGATCGGCCGCAACTACTGGCTCGGCAGCGTCTGTGTGACCCCCATGGCCCTGCTGATCACCGAGTTCGCGCACGCCCAGCGGCCAGGGGAGCTGATGACCGACCGGGTCCTGGACACCCTCGTGGGAGCGCTCGTCGGCTTCCTCGCGGCCGTCGCCGTGACCAACCGGCGGGCCGGTGACCGAATCGAGGAGGCGCTCTCCGCGGTGGGGCGGGCGCAGGAACACGCCGCCGGACTGCTCGCCGAGGAGCGGCCCGAGCCCGGCGCCCTGGAATCGGCCCGCCGCGGACTGTCCGCCGCCGTCGTTCACCTGCGCTCCGCCGCGGACGCCGCCGCGGGCGAATGGTGGGGGCGCGCCCTGCCGGAGGAGCGGGTGATGCGGGCCGAGCAGGCCGGACACCGTACGCTCGCGGCGACGGTACGACGCCAGGGACTGCACTGCTGGGAGGGCACACAGGCATGACGACAGCGGACGGGCGGAGAGCGGCGGAGGGCGACCCGGCGCGGGACGGTGATCCCGTGCCGGACGTGGACCCGGCGCGGAACGGCCACCCGGCACCGGACCGGGCGACGCCCACCGAGGGGACACCCGTCGGCAGCGGGCCGGCCGGCACCGGGCCGGCCGGCGGCGGCCCGTCAGGGACCCCGATCGCCGAAGGGACCCCCGCGAGCGCCGGGTCCGCCGGCGATGCCTCCGCCGGCGCTGCCTCCGCCCGCACCGCGCCCGCGAGTGCCGGTCGCCCGGACCGGGCGCCTTCCGGCAGCAGCTCCGCCGAGCGGCCCCCCGGCGACACCGGCGGTGACACGGTGGCGGCCGTCGTGCGGCAGTGGGAGAACGTGCGGCCCGATCTCGACACCGGGCCCATGGAGGTCATCGGGCGGGTCAACCGCTGCGCCGCGCTTCTCCAGCAGGCCGAGGACGCGCCCCTGCGCCGGGCCGGGCTCACCCGCCCCGAGTTCGATGTGCTCGGGACGCTGCGCCGCACCGGACACGAGCTGACCCCCAGCGACATCGCCCGCGAGACCTTCTCCTCGGGTGCCGCCGTGACCAAGCGGCTCAAGCAGCTCACCGAACGCGGTCTCGTCGAGCGGCGCGGCGACACCCGGGACCGCCGTGTCGCGCACGTGCGGCTGACCGACGCCGGACAGGACCTGGTCGACGCGGTCCTCCCCGACCAGCTCGCCTACGAGACCGGGGTCCTGTCCGGCATCGACCGGGAAAGCCAGCGTGAACTGGCCGGACTCCTGGGCGAGTTGCTCGGGCAGCTCGAAGGCCGGCTGAGGCTGCCCCGCGCCTGAGCCCGGCCGGAGACGGAGGGCGAGCGGACCGCCCGGATCAGTCCCCCGCAGCCGCGCCCGGCTGGAGCAGTCG
The DNA here is from genome assembly GCF_042751995.1 of Streptomyces sp. NPDC059371. NCBI lineage: Bacteria > Bacillati > Actinomycetota > Actinomycetes > Kitasatosporales > Streptomycetaceae > Streptomyces > Streptomyces sp. NPDC059371. Next base: position 132,714 of record NZ_JBHYXD010000001.1, read on the forward strand.
GTCGAGTCGGTCGAGCCCTCCGGCCCTCCGGATCAGCCCTTCGCGCCCTCCGCGTAGATGCCGAAGGCCGCGCCCTGCCGGTCCCGGGCGACGGCCAGGCGGCGATGGCCGCCCGGCTGGGAGACGGGCTCCATCAGCAGGTGGCCGTCCGCCATGAGGACCGCGTTCGCCGTCTCGTCCACGTCCTCGACGGCGAAGTAGGGCAGCCAGTGCGAGGGAACCTCGTGCGCGAAGTTCTCGTCCATCGTGACCATGCCGCCGAAGTCGGCCCCGTCGATGCCCCACTGCGGGTAGTGGGCCGAGGGCTTCACGGTCCAGCCGAACACCGTCGTGTAGAACTCGGTCACCCGGTCCGGGGCCCGGGTGAGGAGTTCGACCCAGCCGAGCGCTCCGGGCGCGTTGAACAGTCCCGCACCGGGGAAGGCCCGTGCCTGCCACATCTGGAACGCGGCGCCGCCCGGGTCGAAGGCGACCGCGAAACGGCCCACGTCGAGCACGTCCATCGGAGCGAGGGCGAGCGTTCCGCCGGCGGCCTCCACGGCCGCCGCGGTCGCGTCCACGTCGGTGACGCCGAAGGACACGTTCCAGGCGACGGGCTGCGACTCCTGGTAGATCGGGGTGATCGCCGCGACGGCCGCGTCCCCCAGGTGGGCGACGGTGTACCCGCCCGCCTCCTGGCGCGGGTCCGTCTCCGGGCGCCAGCCGAACAGATCGGCGTAGAAGGCCTTGGCGCCCTCCAGGTCGTCGGTGCCGAGCTCTGTCCAGCAGGGGCCGCCGGGCACGGGCCTGTCGAGCTTCATGACGTTCCTTCCGCAGCGAGTTCCCTCAGCACGCTAAGCCTGCCGTGGAGCAGCGGCCATCCGGACACACCGTCCCGGGGGCTTCAGGGCCGGTGGCGCAGCGGATGGTCGGCGGGGATCTCGACGATCACGATCTCGGTCCCGTCCGGGTCCGCGATCCACATCTCGACGAGCCCCCACGGCTCCCGTAGGGGCCCGCGCGCCACCTCGACTCCGGCGGCCGTCAGCTCCTCGTGAGCCGCCGTCATGTCCGCGACCTGGAGCCACAGTTTGAGGGCCGGCGAAGGCGGCGTCACGGAGCGTCCGGCGACTTCCAGGAAACCGCCGCCGAGGAAGTACACGGTCCCGCGCTCGGGCCCCGTGCCGAACTCGCGGTAGACGGCCAGGCCGAGCTGTTCACCGTAGAAGACGCGTGAACGTTCCGGGTCGGTCGGACGCAGAAGGGTCCGGCTGCTCAGTACATGAACCATGCGCACGGAGCCTAGGGCCTGTCCGACAGGTCCCGGGGGAGCGTTACGCTCGGGCGTGCCCCGCCGCGCCACCGATCGGAGAACCGCTGCCATGGAAACCGCCGCCGCCACCGGACTGACCTTCCGCGACGCCGTCGACAGCGATGTGGACGCGCTGGTCGCGCTGGTCGAGTCGGCGTACCGAGGTGACTCCAGCCGGGCCGGCTGGACCACGGAGGCGGACATTCTCGAAGGCCAGCGGACCGATCCCGATGCGGTCCGCGCCATCGTCGAGGCATCCGACAGCCGGCTCCTGACCGTGGAGCGGGACGGCGCGCTCGTCGCCTGCTGCCAGCTCGAGCACCGCGGTGACCACGCCTACTTCGGCATGTTCGCGGTCAGCCCCGCGTTCCAGGGCGGCGGGCTCGGCAAGGTGATCATCGCCGAGGCGGAGCGGACGGTCCGCGAGGTGTGGGGCGCCACGGAGATGCACATGACCGTGATCTCCGTACGCGAGGACCTCATCGCCTGGTACGAGCGGCGCGGTTACCGCCGTACGGGCCGGATGACGCCCTTCCCGTACGGCGACGAGCGCTTCGGTGTCCCGCAGCGCGACGACCTGCGCTTCGAACTGCTGGTCAAGCCGCTCGTCTGAACCCTCCCGGCCCGGATTCGGGCCGGGGCACCGACCACCGAGGCCTGCCGGGCCGCTCGGCACGTCCTCGCCGAGCGGCCCGTACGCGTCGCCCCGGACGGCGCGGGCTCGCCTCGTCCGGCTACGCCGTGAAGCGGCCCGTGCGCTTGATCTCGGGGTAGTCGGTCGTGGCGCCGTCCAGCTCCAGAGCGCGTACCAGCCGAAGCTGGTCCTGGGTGTTCACTACCCAGCCGATGATCTTCAGGTCGGCCTTGCGGGCGTGCTCGACGACCTCCAGGCTCAGCCTGCGGATGTTGAGGCAGACGGTCGCGGAGCCGGCCTCGACCGCGCGGTCCACCACGTCGGTGCCGTAGCGGCTCGCGATCAGCGCGGTACGGACGCCCGGCACCAGCCGGGCGATCTCGGCGATCGCCTCGTCGTGGAACGACGACACCTCCACCCGCCCGACGAGGTCCTTGCGGTGCATCACCTCGGACAGCGCCCTGGCCGCCGCGACATCCTTGATCTCGGCCTGCAACGGCGTCCTGACCGCTTCCAGGACCTCCTCGAAGACGGGGACCCGCTCGCCGTGTCCCGCGTCCAGCGCGCGCAGCTCCGCGAGCGTCTTGTCGGCGATCGGCCCCGTGCCGTCGGTCGTACGGTCCACTTCGGCGTCGTGCATGACGACGAGAGCGCCGTCCTTGCTCAGATGCAGATCGAGTTCGATGAGGTCGAGGCCCGCGTTCTGGGCGGCGATGAAGGAACGGAGGGTGTTCTCGGGTTCGACACCCATCACTCCGCGGTGACCGATGGTGAGGAAGTTCAAGATTCGACTCGCTTCCGTCGACGGCGGCTCGGCTCGCGCGTGGTTCCGACGGGCGGCCACGCGGCAGGCCGCAGCCTAATGGCCTGGCTGTGCTGTGTACCCGTTCCTACGCCGTGCAATGGGAGTGTCGGATTCACACGGCGCGGCGGGAGCGCCGTGACGAAGGCCACGCGTACACCGCCGGTCCGGGGGGAAGCGGCGGAGAGAGGCGGCCGGTGAAGCCGGAGCGCGGGTCGCCGAGACCGGTCAACGGGGCGTGTTCCACGCACCGTTCGGATACCCGGAGGTTCCGGCGGGCGCCCGTGCCGCTACGGAAGCTGTGGCGCATGTCATCGCATGGACGGTGTCAGACAGGAAAAAGAGCGGTGAAGGCGGGGGGTGCGCAGGATAATCTCCCGGCTTTCCTCTTGCGTAACGGAACCTCGCATACATACGGTGTCCATACGCGAGGTTTTCCTGTGGAGGATGGGACATGACGGAAGTTCTTGAGCGGGTGGGTTCGGAGGAGCGGGTTCCTCCCGTGGCCAGGGTGGTGGATCACCCGGCATGGCCTGTTCTCAAGGCGGCCGTGGAGGAGATCCGTCCCTGGCAGTCCAAGGACGGCTCCATCGACCTCGAGGCGGACGGCGCGCCCGCCGCCGCCGACGTCGAAGCGGTCGTACGCCGGGCGGCCGAGGCGATAGACGAGCTCTCCCCGCTGGTGCCCCACGACGTCGCCTACCACGAGGCGCTCGTGAAGGACCTGCGCCGCTGGGCCGACAGCGGTTTCCAGGTGCCCGACTTCCTCGACTCGCTGCTGGCCTTCCAGCCCGCCGCGAACCGCGAGGACGGCCTCCAGCACCTGGTCGTCTTCCCGATGTACACGCAGAACGGCAACCTGGACCGCAACTTCGAAGCGGTCGTGCTGCGCATGGTGTGGCCCGAATGGCTGGCCGAGCTGGAGCGCACCCGCTACGACAACCCGCTGTTCTGCGGCATCACGTTCGAGGACTTCACCGCCGGGTACGACACCAACTCGGCCGTGCTCTTCCCCGAGACGATCGCGGTGCGCGAGGCGCCCGAGCGCTTCTCCTGGGGCGGCATCTTCTGCGACCGCGAGGCCGCCCGCTTCCGCGCCGTCACCGACGCCGCCGTCGACACCCTGGGCCTCGAACTGCCCGAGGACATCGCCGCCATGGTCCACGACCAGGAGCGCTGCGAGAAGGCCTTCGTGCTCTGGGACATGGTCCACGACCGCACCCACAGCCACGGCGACCTGCCGTTCGACCCCTTCATGATCAAGCAGCGCCAGCCGTTCTGGATGTACGGCCTGGAGGAGCTGCGCTGCGACCTCACCGCCTTCAAGGAGGCCGTGAAGCTGGAGTCCGAGGGCAACGCGCACGGCCGCGACGTGCAGTACGCCGTGCTCTTCGACCGGATGTTCCGCTTCCCGCTCACCGGCGACCGCGTCCGCAACTACGACGGTCTCGGCGGCCAGCTCCTCTTCGCCTACCTGCACAAGCACGACGTCGTCCGCTGGACCGACAACAAGCTGCACATCGACTGGCAGCGCGCCCCGCAGGTCACCAACCAGCTCTGCTCCGAGATCGAGGAGCTCTACCGAGCCGGCATCGACCGCCCCAAGCTCGTCCACTGGTTCAAGGCGTACGAGCTCGTCTCCACCTACCTCGCCCCGCACCCGGGTTCCCGCTGGGCCAAGGGTCCGGACGCGCTCGACCTGTCCCTGCCGCCGCGCAAGCTCGTCGACGACGTGCTTCCGGACGAGTTTCCCCTGAGCATGTTCTATGAGGCGCTCTCCAAGAAGCTGAAGAACGTGATCGCCTCCACCAAGGGCATCACCGCGGCCGGCTCCGAGCGGGTCGCCGCGTGACCGACCGCGGTAGCGAGAACATTGCTCAGGAGGCGAAGACCATGGGGAACGGGGCTCTCAGCGGTGCGGTGATCGCGGTGGCGGGCGCGGGCGGACCCGCCGGCCGTGCGGCGCTGCTCAGGCTCGCCGAAGCCGGCGCGACCGTCATCGGCGCGGACAACGACGCGGAGCGGCTGGCGGAGGCCGTCGACGCGGCCCGCTACGCCCACGGCGGCTCCACCGTCGTCGGCGACACCGTCGACCTGCTGGACCTCCAGTCGACCCGCGACTGGGCCGCGCGCATCCAGAAGGACTTCGGCCGGGTGGACGGGCTCGTCCACCTCGTCGGCGGATGGCGCGGCAGCGAGACCTTCACCAAGACGGTTCTCGACGACTGGGACCTGCTCGAACTCCTGCTGATCCGGACGGTGCAGCACACCACGCTCGCCTTCCACGAGGCGCTGCAGGCCAGCGAGCGCGGCCGGTACGTCCTGATCAGCGCCGCGGGCGCGAGCAACCCCACGGCGGGCAACGCCGCCTACTCCGCGGCCAAGGCCGCGGCGGAGGCCTGGACCCTGGCCATGGGGGACTACTTCCGCAAGGCCGGCATCGCCGAGGGCGCCGACGGCGCGACCTCCGCCGCTGCCATCCTGGTCGTGAAGGCGTTGGTGCACGACGCGATGCGCGCCGAGCGGCCGAACGCGAAGTTCGCGGGCTTCACGGACGTCACGGAACTGGCCGAGTCCATCGTCGGCGTCTGGGACAAGCCCGCCGCCGAAGTGAACGGAAAGCGCCTGTGGCTGACCGAGAAGCCGTGAATCCTCCGAAGACCGACGCCCGGCGTCATCACGACCCGGCCGTCCGCGGCTTCGCCAGCGACAACTACGCGGGGGCCCACCCCGAGGTGCTCGCCGCCCTGGCCCTGGCCAACGGCGGGCACCAGGTCGCGTACGGCGAGGACGACTACACGGACAACCTCCAGGGGATCATCCGCAGTCACTTCGGTGCCGGCGCGGAGGCCTTCCCGGTCTTCAACGGCACCGGCGCGAACGTGGTCGCGCTCCAGGCGGTCACCGACCGCTGGGGCGCGGTGATCTGCGCCGAGAGCGCGCACATCAACGTCGACGAGGGCGGCGCCCCCGAGCGCATGGGCGGCCTCAAGCTGCTCACGGTGCCCACTCCGGACGGCAAGCTCACGCCCGAACTGATCGACCGGCAGGCGTTCGGCTGGGACGACGAGCACCGCGCGATGCCGCAGGTCGTCTCGATCACCCAGAACACCGAACTGGGCACGCTCTACACGCCCGCGGAGATCCGCGCGATCTGCGACCACGCCCACGCGCACGGCATGAAGGTGCACCTGGACGGGTCCCGGATATCCAACGCGGCCGCCTCCCTGGACGTCCCGATGCGGACGTTCACCAACGCGGTCGGCGTCGACATCCTGTCCCTGGGCGGTACGAAGAACGGGGCGCTGTTCGGCGAGGCGGTCGTCGTCCTCAACCAGGACGCCGTCAGCCACATGAAGCACCTGCGCAAGCTGTCGATGCAGCTCGCCTCCAAGATGCGTTTCGTATCGGTGCAGCTGGAGGCGCTGCTGGCCAAGGATCTGTGGCTGCGCAACGCCCGGCACGCCAACGAGATGGCCCAGCGCCTCGCCGAGGGCGTCCGCGCCGTGCACGGAGTGGAGATCCTCCACCCCGTCCAGGCCAACGCGGTCTTCGCCCGGCTCCCGCACGACGTCACCCTGCGGCTCCAGAAGCGCTACCGCTTCTACTTCTGGGACGAGGCCGCGGGCGACGTCCGCTGGATGTGCGCCTTCGACACGACCGAGGACGACGTCGACGGTTTCGTGGCCGCGCTCAAGGAGGAGATGGCCCAGCAGTAGCGGGGCCGGCACCGACCAGAGTGCATAGATATGCGACCATCCGAAGAGTCATTGACTCCCGGGTGGTCGCATTCTTATGCTCTACGGGTATGGAGCTGATCCAGGCAACGAGCGACCTGTCCGCCTATCTGGCCGCCGACGAGGTTGTCGACCACCATCATCCACGCGTCCGCGAGACGGCCGCACGGCTCGCCCAGGAATCCGTCGACTCGCATGCCTATGCGCGATCGGCGTTCGAGTTCGTGCGTGACACCATCCCGCACTCGGCCGATTCCGGTGATCCGCGGGTCACCTGGCGCGCCTCCGACGTACTGGAACAGCGCACCGGCATCTGTCACGCCAAGGCCCACGCGCTCGCCGCGCTCCTGCGGGCCGAGGGCATTCCCACCGCGTTCTGCTACCAGAAGTTCGAGGTGCTGCACGGTCTCGTCGCCGTACGCCTCGACGGCGCCTGGCACCGGCAGGACCCCCGGGGCAACAAGCCCGGCGTCGACGCCCGTTTCTCCCTCGACGGTGAACGGCTCGCGTTCGCGCCCGACCCCGAACTCGACGAGCTGGACTATCCGGGGTTGTACGCCGAGCCGCACCCCGCCGTCATCGGCGCCATGAAGGCCGCCCCGGGCCGGGTGCCGCTGATCCGGACGCTTCCCCTCGCGCTGTGACGCGGGGGAAAGCGTCCCTCACGGTGAGGAGGGGAAGGGGTCAGCGGGCCTCGGCCGCGCGCACCTCTTCGGGGGTCGGTGCGGTGCCGCCGAGGTGAGCGGGCATCCACCAGGTGTCGTCCGGCCCCTTGGGGCGTACGGGATAGGCGCGCTGGGCCGATTCGAGCAGCTCCTGGACCCGCTCGCGCAGCCGCCGGGTGATGGCGCCCGCGTACTGGTCCTTCGGGGCCTCCACCGGCTCGCCGACCCGGATGGTGATCGGGGTGTGGCTGCGCTTGAAGTTGCGCGGGTGCCCCTTGGTCCACAGCCGCTGCGTGCCCCACAGGGCCACGGGGATGAGCGGCACGCCGGCCTCCTGGGCCATGCGCGCGGCACCGGACTTGAAGCTCTTCAGCGTGAACGACTGCGAGATCGTCGCCTCGGGGAAGACGCCGACGATCTCACCGGAACGCAGCGACTCCAGCGCGTGCTGGTAGGCCGTCTCGCCCTGGGCGCGGTCCACCGGGATGTGCTTCATGCCCCGCATCAGCGGACCGGAGATCTTGTGCCGGAAGACCGACTCCTTCGCCATGAAGCGCACCAGGCGCTTCTGCGGCAGAGCGGCCAGACCGTCGAAGATGAAGTCCAGGTAGCTGATGTGATTGCTGACCAGCACGGCGCCGCCCGAGCGCGGAATGTTCTCCGATCCCTTGCAGTCGATCTTGAGGTCCCACGCCTTGAACAGTGTCTGGGCGAGGCCGACGACGGGACGGTAGACAAGCTCAGCCATGGACGGGGTGGACCCTTCTCTCTGCCTGGGAAGGGGTCTCCCGGCGGGAAAGTTACGCTGCCGTAGGTTTACGGCAATGCGCAGATCGTGCCCGAAGAACGGACGGGTGGCCAGTCCTGGTGCCGCGGAACGGCGAGATCCTCGTCACGTCGCCCCTTGATCCACCTCGGGGTTTTAACACGCCTTTACTTTGCGCGGACCGTCACACGCCGTACAAGCAGGTACATCTCGCATCCGAGGCAGTACCCGAACGCCGCATTGAGATACGCCGCCGCCAGGGCGCACGCGGTCGCCGCCGACCCCAGCCACGCCGGCCCCACGGTCCAGCCGATCAGGCCCACCACCGCGAAGCCGAGCCCGACCGCCTGCGCGAACCGCGGGGGCTCCGGCGCCTCGAACTCCGTCGGCGGGCCGAGCCGTGGCCGTACGGCCTTCCTGAAGACCCAGCCGTACGGCGAGCGCGTCACGCCGCCCGCCGCACCCAGGGCGAACGCCAGCGTCTGCCATGCCAGCAGCCAGACGCTGCCGGTGATCAGCGTGACCGCCAGCACGACGGCCGTCACCGCCGCGCCGAAACGCGGCCCTCTCGCATCGATGTCCATGAATCAAGCATTCCGTACGAAGGGCGACCCCCGGACCCGGGAATCTTTGCGGTCTCGTGAATGCTTGTGCATGTGATGAGCGGACTTGTGGTGTGCCTGGTCGTGCTCGCGGCGGCGAGCGTCTTCGGAGTGCTGCACCGGCGGCGGAGCGGGAGGGTGCGGGTGAGCGGGCGCGACGGCGGAAAGCGGCTCGGCGCGGGGGAGCTGGGGCAGGCCCTCGGGGAACGGGCCACGCTCGTGCAGTTCTCCAGCGCCTTCTGTGCCCCCTGCCGGGCCACCCGGCGGGTGCTGGGCGAGGTGGCCGGCCTAGTCCCCGGCGTGACGCACGTGGAGATCGACGCCGAGGACCACCTGGACCTCGTGCGCGATCTCGGCATCCTCAAGACGCCCACCGTGCTCGTGCTCGACGCCGGCGGCCTGATCGTGCGGCGCGCGGCGGGACAGCCGCGCAAGGCGGACGTCATCGCGGCGCTCGGCGAGGCCGTGTGACCGGTGGCGATCATGGTGAGCCATCTCCCACATGCCCGTACGCCCTTGACTGCGCCCGCCGCCTCTCGTCAGCCTGACCGTATGTCACCGCACAGCCTTCTTCCCGAGCTCGCCGACACGGACCCGCCCCGCGCCGCGGGCGCGCGCGGTCCGGGCTGTTGACCGGCCAAGGACCGTCACCCGCCCCCGGTTCCGCCCGAGCGGCGGGAACCTCCCGCCGGCTCTCGCAGAAGGACAGCTCCATGACGGCCACCCCCGGCCTCGGTACTCCACGGCCCGCGTCACCCGATCTGCTGCGCTCCGTGTTCCGGCGCCACGCGGCCGGTGTGGCCGTGATCACCGCCTCGGGTGCCGGCGGTCCCGTCGGCTTCACCGCCACCTCGCTCACCTCGGTCTCGGCCGAGCCCCCGGTCGTCTCGTTCGGCATCGGCACCGGCGCCTCGAGCTGGCCCGCGATATCCGGGGCCGGTCACGTGGGCGTCCACGTGCTCGGCGAACACCAGCGGGAGCTGGCCGCCACCTTCGCCCGCAGCGGCGCCGACCGGTTCGGCGCGCCCACCCGTTGGCGTAAGGGGCCCGAGGAAGTTCCCGTGCTGGACGACGTCCTGGCCTGGCTGGTGTGCCGTGTCGTGGCGCGGGTACCGGCGGGCGACCATCGCATCGTCCTGGCGGAGGTCGTCCTGGGCGATCACTCGGGCGCGGGCAGCCCCCTCCTGTACCACCAGGGCCGGTTCAACGGCCTGCGTGACTGAACCCGCAGGCCGGGGGCAGTGGCTTTGCTACTCGCCGGTTCTACTCGCTGGTTACACAGCGTTGCGAAGGTCACAGTCCAAAGCGCTTGCTTAGTGTGCGTCCACTGGGTGTACTGGTGAGTAATATTTCGTTCGGAGCGCGGGCCGCCCCGACCGGGATCGGCCGCTTCAGGCGCCTATGCTGCCTGAAAGAAGGCAGCCCAGACATGACGATGCAGTAGGAGAGCCGGCGTGAGCTTGAGGATCGTTGTCACTGTGAAGTACGTGCCCGACGCCACTGGCGACCGGCACTTCGCCGATGACCTGACCGTCGACCGTGACGACGTGGACGGCCTGCTGTCCGAACTCGACGAGTATGCCGTCGAGCAGGCGCTGCAGATCGCCGAGGACGCGGACGACGCCGAGATCACCGTGCTGACCGTCGGCCCCGAGGATGCCAAGGACGCGCTGCGCAAGGCGCTGTCCATGGGTGCCGACAAGGCCATCCACGTCGAGGACGACGATCTGCACGGCACCGATGCCGTCGGCACCTCGCTGGTGCTGGCCAAGGCGATCGAGAAGGCTGGCTTCGACCTGGTCGTCTCCGGCATGGCCTCCACCGACGGCACCGCGGGCATCGTCCCGGCGCTGCTGGCCGAGCGTCTCGGTGTCCCGCAGGTCACCCTGCTCTCCGAGGTCTCCGTCGAGGACGGCGTGGTCAAGGGCCGCCGTGACGGCGACACCGCCTCCGAGCAGCTCGAGGCCTCCCTTCCCGCGGTCGTGTCGGTCACCGACCAGTCGGGCGAGGCGCGTTACCCGTCCTTCAAGGGCATCATGGCCGCCAAGAAGAAGCCGGTGCAGTCCTGGGACCTGTCCGACCTCGACATCGAGGCGGACGAGGTCGGTCTCGAGGGTGCCTGGACCAAGGTCGACTCCGCCACCGAGCGTCCGGCGCGCACCGCCGGCACGATCGTCAAGGACGAGGGCGAGGGCGGCAAGCAGCTCGCCGAGTTCCTCGCGGGCCAGAAGTTCATCTAGTCGCTGAGCATCCGGGGGCGCGCCCCCGGACCGCCGCGGCCGAGGCCCACCCCGCTTACCGCCCCTCAGACTTCGCAATCCGCAGGAGAGCATTCTCATGGCTGAAGTTCTCGTCTACGTCGACCACGTGGACGGTGCCGTCCGCAAGCCCACCCTCGAACTGCTGACGCTGGCCCGCCGTATCGGCGAGCCCGTCGCCGTCGCCCTCGGCTCCGGTGCCGAGAACACGGCCGCCGCGCTCGCCGAGCACGGTGCGGTGAAGGTCCTCACGCACGACGCCGCCGAGTACGCCGACTACCTCGTCGTGCCGAAGGTGGACGCGCTCCAGGCCGCGTACGAGGCCGTCTCCCCGGCCGCCGTGCTCGTCCCGTCCTCCGCCGAGGGCAAGGAGATCGCGGCCCGCCTCGCGGTCCGCATCGGCTCGGGCATCATCACCGACGCCACCGACCTGGAGGCCGGTGACGAGGGCCCGGTGGCCACGCAGTCCGCGTTCGCCGCCTCCTTCACCACCAAGTCCCGTATCGCCAAGGGCACCCCGGTCATCACGGTCAAGCCGAACTCGGCCGCCGTGGAGGCCGCGCCGGCCGCCGGCGCCGTCGAGGCCCTCGCGGTCACCTTCTCCGACAAGGCCACCGGCACCAAGGTCACCGCCCGCGTGCCGCGCGAGTCGACCGGCCGCCCCGAGCTGACCGAGGCCGCGATCGTCGTCTCCGGCGGCCGTGGCGTCAACGGCGCCGAGAACTTCTCGGTCATCGAGAACCTCGCCGACTCGCTCGGTGCCGCCGTGGGCGCCTCGCGTGCCGCGGTCGACGCCGGCTGGTACCCGCACACCAACCAGGTGGGCCAGACGGGCAAGTCCGTCTCGCCGCAGCTCTACATCGCCTCCGGCATCTCCGGTGCCATCCAGCACCGCGCCGGTATGCAGACCTCGAAGACGATCGTCGCGATCAACAAGGACGCCGAGGCGCCGATCTTCGACCTCGTCGACTACGGAGTGGTCGGCGACCTCTTCGACGTCGTCCCGCAGCTCACCGAGGAGATCAAGTCCCGCAAGGGCTGATCCCGCAGCGCTGACGAAGGCCCCCCCCCGCCGCCCCGCGGGGGGGCGCGCGCCGCCGCCCCCCAGCCCCCCCCCCGGCGCGCGCGCCCACCCG
>NZ_JBHYXD010000001.1:144614-149543 GCF_042751995.1 Streptomyces sp. NPDC059371
TGGTGTGGCGGTCCATTTCTTCGAGTTGGAGCCCACCACCCCCGGGTTAAACAAGCCCACCTGGGGTTCCTCCGGCTGCGGGCTCTAGGCCCCCCGCCAGCGCACCGGTCGCGGGGGCCTTCGTCATCCCAGGGTCAGCGAGGCCCGTACGGGCAGATGATCGCTCGGGAACTGGCCGTGCAGCGAGAAGGTGTCGATCGACGCCCGGGCCACCTCGGTGCCGGGACCGGCCAGGATCCAGTCGATGCGGTCGCCGTCGGGCGTCAGTGGGGCGTAGCCGTGGAAGGTCGCGTAGAGCCCGCTCCGCGAGGTGGCCGTGTCCCAGGTGTCGGTGAGTCCGGCGCCCAGCAGGATGTCGTACACCTCGTTCCGGTGCGCCGGCGCGTTGAAGTCGCCGGTGACCAGGCACGGCAGGGACGGATCGAACCGCGCGATCCGTTCGGCGACGAGCGCGGCGGCCCGTACGCGCGCGTACTGGCTCGCGTGGTCCAGATGGGTGTTGAGAACATGGAACTGCCGCCCGCCGTCCCGCAGATCGCGGAAACGCACCCAGGTGGCGATGCGGGGGAGCGCGGCGCCCCAGGTGTTCGAGGCGATCACCCGGGGGGTGTCGGAGAGCCAGAACGTGTCGTGCTCCAGCGGGGCCAGCCGCCGGGTGTCGTAGTAGATCGCCACGGACTCGTCGCCGCTCCCGCCCTCCCTGCCGGTGCCGATCCACTCGTAGTGCGGCGCGAGGTCGGCCTCGATGTCGAGGAGTTGCTGGTAGAGGCCTTCCTGGGTACCGATGACGTGGGGCGAGGCGCGGCGCAGGAGCTCCCGCATCACCGGACGGCGCACCGCCCAGCTGTTGGGCTCGACACCGCTCGCGAAGCGCAGGTTGTAGGTCATGACGTCGAGACGGGGGCGGGGGCGGGGACGCCGGGTGGCGGAGGCCCGCGCCGTGGTGAGCAGGGGCAGGGCGACCGCGGCGGCCACCGCGTTTCTCAGCCCGGTGCGTCGGGCCACTCTCCTGGAGTCGGGCACGTGTGCTCCTTCGCTCGCGAGTCGGGAGGGGGACGCGCACCACCGGAGGGGAAGAGGGAACCGGGAAAGTCTGCCCCGGTCGACCGGGGCGGAAGTGAACGCGGCGGGGCCATGGCGTGTCTCGCGGTCCACGGGGGTGTTGACCCGTGGGAAGTCCGCCGGATAGCTTCATTCAACAGATTGTTGATTCCGTACCGCGAAAAGCAGGAGGCTGTCGGATGGGTGAGGGTCAGCAGGAGACGGTGACGACGAGCCTCTCGGGCGCCGTCACCGAAGCGGTCGGTGCCTCCCTCGCCCCCGTCGACGCCGAACTGGAACGCCTCTATCCAGGAGATCCCGGCACCCGCCAGCCCGTCCATACCGTGTACGTCCCCGGAGACGCGTTCGCCGCCGACACCGTCCGCTCCTGGGGTGACCGTGCCCTCGCCGCCCTCGACGAACACGCCCCCGACGCCGCGTCCTTCGCCGCCGTCCTCGGCCTCGCCGACGAACTCGCCGGACCCGTGTACGACCGCGTCCGGGCCAAGCTGGAACGCGAACCCGTCGAAGACCTGCGCGTCGACTTCGAGGACGGCTACGGCACCCGCCCGGACGCCGAGGAGGACGCGACGGCGGCCCGTGCGGCCCGGATCGTCGCCGAGGCGTACGGGAACGGCACCGCGGCCCCGTACATGGGCATCCGCATGAAATGCATGGAGGCCTCGGTCCGCGACCGGGGCATCCGCACCCTCGACATCTTCCTGACGGGCCTGATGGAGGCGGGTGGCCTGCCCGGCGGGCTCGTCCTCACCCTGCCCAAGGTGACGTACGCGCGGCAGGTCACCGCGATGGCCAGGCTTCTGGAGGAGTTCGAGAAGGCCCGCGGCCTGGAACCCGGCAGGATCGGCTTCGAGATCCAGATCGAGACCAGCCAGGCCATCCTCGCCACGGACGGCACCGCCACCGTCGCCCGCATGATCCAGGCCGCCGAGGGCCGCGCCACCGGACTGCACTACGGCACCTTCGACTACAGCGCCTGCCTCGGCGTCTCCGCCGCCCACCAGTCGAGCGACCACCCCGCCGCCGACCACGCCAAGGCGATCATGCAGGTCGCGGCCGCCGGCACCGGCGTACGCCTCTCGGACGGCTCCACCAACGTCCTGCCCGTCGGCCCCACCGAGAAGGTCCACGACGCCTGGCGCCTGCACTACGGCCTCACCCGCCGCGCCCTGGCCCGCGCTTACTACCAGGGCTGGGACATGCACCCCGCCCACATCCCGACCCGCTACGCGGCCGTCTTCGCCTTCTACCGCGAAGGCTTCCGGCAGGCCGCCGCCCGCCTCTCCCGCTACGCCGGCCACGCCCCCGGTGACGTCCTGGACGAACCCGCCACGGCCAAGGCCCTCAGCGGCTACCTCCTGAGAGGCCTGGACTGCGGCGCCCTGGACCTCCCGGAGATCGCGCGCGAATCGGGCTTGACCCGCCCCGAACTGGAGAGCTTCGCGGGGCCGCGACGGGGGAATCTCACCGCGTCGGGGCGGTGACGGCGAGGCCGTCGCTCAGCGCGCCGGAGGCAGTTCGCCCGAGCCGCGGGTGATCAGGCGGGTCGGGAGTTCGATGCGTTCCGGGGCGATGAGGTTGCCGTCGAGCTGGCGGAAGAGGCGTTCGGCGGCTGTGCGGCCCAGGGCCGCCGCGTCCTGGGCGACGACGGTGACGCCGGGCTCCAGAAGGTCGGCGAGCTCGATGTCGTCGAAGCCGACGAGGGCGACCGGGCGGCCGCGCTCGGCGATGACACGGACGACGGTCACGGTGACACGGTTGTTGCCCGCGAAGACCGCGGTGACCGGGGAGGGGCCCGACAGCATGTCCTCGGCCGCCTTGCGCACCCGCTGCGGGTCGGTGACGCCGAGGGACATCCAGCCGTCCTCGACCGGTATCCCCGCGTCCTCCATCGCGGCCCGGTAGCCGCGCAGCCGCTCGGCCGCGGTGTGGATGCGCGGCATGTCGCCGATGAAGCCGATCCGGCGGTGGCCGTGGGCGATCAGGTGGGCGACACCGTCCCGGGCGCCGCCGAAACTGTCCGACAGGACGACGTCGGCGTCGATCCGCCCCGCCGGGCGGTCCACGAAGACCGTGGCGACGCCCGCCTTTATCTCCGGCTCCAGATAGCGGTGGTCGTCGCCGGCCGGGATCACGACCAGCCCGTCCACCCGGCGCGCGCACAGCGCGAGGACCAGTTCCTGCTCGCGGTCGGGGTCCTCCGCGCTGGACCCGTTGATCAGCAGGGCTCCGTGGGCCCGCGCCACCTCCTCGACCGCGCGGCTCAGCGGCCCGTAGAACGGGTCCGCGAGGTCCTCCAGCACCAGCCCGATGCTCGCCGTGCGGCCCTTGCGCAGCACCCGGGCGCTGTCGTTGCGGCGGAAGCCCAGCGCCTCGATGGCCTCCTGGACGCGCCGCTCCGTGTCCGGGGTGACCCCGGGCTCACTGTTGACCACGCGGGAGACCGTCTTCAGACCGACTCCCGCACGCGCCGCTACGTCCTTCATCGTCGGACGGTTTCCGTAGCGGTTCTCGGATCGGCGGGCGGTCTCGGCCACGATGTGCTGTCCTGTCCTGTCGTCCACGGGGATGCGTAGGTCCATGGGGTTGTATGAGGATGTGGCGTCGAGCATAGAGCCTGGACAACGTTGTCAGATGCGGGAGACACTGTCCACCGCAATCTCCGGCCTGCGTCTTCCCCAGGGCGCACGGTCCCCGGGGTCCGTCGGCGCACTCCGCGCGGCCTACGACGGGGCCCGATCCCGAACCGTTTCCGGCCGGAGACCCGGACCCGCGGCGCGGCGGGCCCGTCACGACACCCATGGGAGACCTGAAACTGATGCACACCGACCTCGTGGCCGCGCTCGACATCGGCGGCACCAAGATCGCCGGAGCGCTGGTGGACGGCCACGGCCGGATCGTTCTGCGCGCGCAGCGCCCGACGCCCGCCCAGGAGGACGGCGACACCGTGATGCGCGCCGTCGAGGACGTCATCGGTGAGCTGGCGGTCTCCCCGCTGTGGAGCGGCGCCGGAGCCCTGGGCATCGGCAGCGCGGGCCCCGTGGACGCCTCCGCCGGCACGGTGAGCCCCGTCAACGTTCCCGGCTGGCGGGGCTACCCGCTGGTCGAGCGGGCCACCGAGGCCGCGGGCGGACTGCCCGTCGAGCTGATCGGCGACGGCGTGGCGATCACCGCGGCCGAACACTGGCAGGGCGCCGCCCGTGGCCACGACAACGCGCTGTGCATGGTGGTGTCCACCGGCGTGGGCGGCGGACTCGTCCTGAACGGGCAGCTCCACGCGGGCCCCACCGGGAACGCGGGCCACATCGGGCACATCAGCGTCGACCTGGACGGCGATCTCTGCCCCTGCGGCTCCCGGGGCTGTGTCGAGCGCATCGCCAGCGGCCCGAACATCGCCCGCCGCGCGCTGGAGGCGGGCTGGCGGCCCGGCCCCGACGGCGACACCTCGGCCGCTGCGGTCGCCGAAGCGGCCCGCGCCGGTGACCCGGTCGCCGTGGCCTCCTTCGAGCGGGCCGCGCAGGCTCTCGCGGCGGGCATCGCGGCGACCGCGACCCTGGTCGAGATCGACATCGCCGTGATCGGCGGGGGAGTGGGCAAGGCCGGCGACGTGCTCTTCGCACCGCTGCGCCGGGCCCTGGCCGACTACGCGACGCTTTCCTTCGTACGGCGCCTGACCGTGACGCCCGCCCTGATGGGCACCGACGCCGGGCTGGTCGGCGCGGCCGCGGCGGCACTCACCCGCCGGTCGCGGACGGCTACGGCACGCGTCTGATCCTGTTGTCGGTCCGGTCCCCGGGGGGCGGGCGAGGCACGCGCCCCCCGGGCGCCGGGCGGGGCCGGGGTGTGACCCCGGGCGCACCCCGCCGC